>CAYNLL010000098.1:0-9418 GCA_964398015.1 uncultured Opitutaceae bacterium
GCTGGTGGGCTCCGGCATGGAGGCGCTCCACCCGGACTGGTTCACCCCCGAGGCCTTCCCCAGGACCTTCGGGGGGGAGGAGCTGCGCGACCGCGGCGGCCTCTGGTACGGCACCGTGCTGAGCTCCTACGGCATCCTCTTCAACCGGGACGCCCTCAAGCGCCTGGGTTTCGCGGCGGAGCCGGCGCAGTGGACGGACCTCGCCGACCCCCGCTTCCTCGGGCAGGTCGGCCTCTGCGACCCGACCAAGAGCGGGGCCATCGCGGCGGCCTTCGAGAACGTGGTGCAGCAGCAGATCCACCGCAGGCTCGACGCGCTGCGCGCGGCCGATCCGAAGGGCGACCCGAAGGCGGCGGCGGCGAGCGCCGTGCGCCAGGGGTGGGTGGACGGGCTGCGGCTCCTCCAGAGGATCGGGGCCAACGCGCGCTACTTCACGGACACCTCGCAGAAGCCGCCGATCGACGTGGCGGCGGGGGACTGCGCGGCGGGGATGTGCATCGACTTCTACGGCCTCGAGCAGCAGGAGGCGGTGCGGCGGCGCGGCGGCGGCGACAGGATCGGCTACGTCTCGCCGAAGGGAGGGTCCGCCTACTCAGTGGACCCCATCGCCCTGCTGAGGGGGGCGCCCCACCGGCAGGTGGCCGCGGCGTTCATCGAGTACGTCCTCTCGCTCGACGGCCAGAAGCTCTGGAACTTCCGCACGGGGACCCCCGGGGGCCCGGTGGACTACGCGCTCAGGCGCCTGCCCGTGCGCAGGGACTTCTATTCCCGGGGGGAGTGGGTGGCGTACCGGAGCGATCCCGAGCTTGACCCCTATTCCGCGGGGAGCCTCTTCGTGTACCACCCGGAGTGGACCGGGCCGCTCTTCCTGCAGCTCGCCTTCGTGGTGCGGCTGATGGCGCAGGACACGCACGCGGAGCTCGTGAGCGCCTGGCGGGCGATCATCGCGGCGCCCGAGCCCTCGAGGTCGAGGGCGCTGGCGGTCCTCCAGGACGTCTCGTGCGTGGACTACGACCAGGCGCTCGGGCGCATCACGCGGGGGCTCGCCTCGAAGAACCAGGTGGACGCCGTGATGCTGGCCCGCGACCTCGGGGAGACCTTCCGGGCGAACTACCGGCGGGCCGAGCGGATCGCCCGGGAAGGGGAGTAGGGGGCGAAGCCCCGGGGGGCTAGAGCGCGGCGAACGACGCGGCGAACGCGGGCTTGTCCGCGGCGGAGAAGAAGGACGTCCCCGCCACGAAGGTGTCGGCACCCGCGGCCCGGCACAGCCCCGCGGTCGCCACGTCGATCCCGCCGTCCACCTCGATCCGCAGGTCGAGACGGCGTTCGCGGCGCCAGGCGTCGAGGCGCTCGATCTTGGGGAGCACGTCGGAGCGGAAAGCCTGGCCGCCGAAGCCGGGCTGCACGGTCATGGCGAGCACGAGGTCCACCTCGCCGAGCAGCGGCTCCACGGCCTCGGCCGGCGTCCCCGGGTTGAGCGCGATGCCGCACCTGCAGCCGTGGGCGCGGATCGCCTTGAGCGCGGCGGCGTGGTCGTAGGACGGCTCGATGTGGATCGTGATGCGGTCGGCGCCCGCCTTGGCGAACGCCTCGATGAAGAGGTGCGGCTGCGACAGCATGAGGTGCGTGTCGAAGAAGAGCCTGGAGCCGTGGCGCCTGAGGGCCGCCAGCGTCTGGGGCCCGAAGGAGAGGTTGGGCACGAAATGGCCGTCCATCAGGTCGAGGTGCAGCCAGGCGATGCCGAGCCCCGCCACGAGAGAGGCGCCCGCGGCCAGCTCGCCGTGGTCTCCGGCGAGGAGCGAGGGGGCGAGGATCGGGGCGTTCATCTTCGGGTGCGGCCGGCGCGTCACCAGACGTCGAGGACGGCGTGCGTCACCCGGCTGGAGAGCGCGTCGGCGAGGAGCGGGAGCGTGTTGTACTCGGACTGGAGCTGGTCGTTGCTTGTGCCGAAGGGCACGTTGCCCAGGCCGTTGTCCGTGAAGGCCTCACGCTGCACCTCGACGGTGCGATCGTCAAAGAGCAACTGGCCCGTCCTGTTGTCGCGCAGGCGGCAGCTCGCGGTCAGGTGGATCGTGAACTTGCGCGCCAGCCCGACGTCGTCCTCGCGGTTGGCCGCGTTGACGCGGCGGTAGTTGACGAGGGTGACCTCGAGGGTCGCGTCCGCGTCGGCGGCGCTGTCGACCACCTGGACGCGCCCGTCCCGGATGAACGCCTCGCGGATCATCGTGCTGAGGAGGGCCTGGGACTGCGCGACGGTCGTCTTGTTCCTCGCCGGCTCGACGTAGAGGGTCGCGAACGACGGCGCGGGCCCGGCGCCCATCCGGTAGTTCGCGCAGCCCTGGAGGAGGACGGCGCTGGCAAGGAGCAGGCTCCACACGCGCGTCATGTTGCCTCGCAGGCCGGTCAGAACAGCCAGAACCGCTTTCCCGGGTGCTGGGCCCCAACCGCGTCCTTGGCCATGCGCGCGTCGACCTCGACGAGCCGCTTCTTCGCCAGGTTCGCGGGCGCCGACTCGGGGTACGCGGTGATCGCCTCGTTGTAGAAGACCTTGGCCGCCCTGTAGGCGTGGCGCTTGTAGAAGTAGTAGTCGCCGATGTAGATTTTGCTCTTGGCGAGGATCGTCTTCATCTTGTCGACGCCGGCCGCGGCGACGGCGATGTTCGGGTCGCCCGGGTAGAGGATCATGTAGTCCTCGTAGTAGGTCATCGCCTCCTTGGTGGAGGCCTGGTCGTACATCGGCCCCTCGGAAAGGGAGGCGTGGAGGTCCCCCAGCCTGAGGTATGCCACCGGCGCCAGCACGCTCTGGGGATAGGTGTTCACCAGGCGGTCGAGGGCGTCGATCGCCTCCTCCGCGCTGCGGTCCCGCTGGTAGCCCCGGGCGATGTCCATGAGCGCCAGGGGGGCATAGTCGCTGTAGGGCGCGTTAAGGAGGATGACCTCGAAGAACTGGAGGCCCTTCAGGCGGTTGGAGAACCCGGGGATGAGGCCCCCCCACATCCGGTTGTGGGCCCCGTCGAGGAGGAGCGAGGCGATCCGGTACTGCTCGCCGATCAACTCGTTGAACCGCTTAGTGTTGGGATACCTGCGCAGGATGTTCTGGTACGCCTCGAACGCCTTGTAGAACTGGCGCCTCTTCTGGAGGATCTTGCCCGACCTGTAGAGGGCCTCGGGGGCGTAGATCGAGGAGGTGTATTTCGAGGCGACCTTGTCGTAGGCCTTGATCGCCGCGCCGAGCTTGCCCTGCTCCTCGTCCTGCCTGGCCTTGTTCATCAGGTCGAGGGCGGTGCGCCCCTGCGGCCCGGTCAGTCCGGAGAGCGCTCCCTGCTCGACCTGCCAGCCCGTTGCCGGACTCCAGGTCAGGTCGGCGGCGAGGCGCGGGGTGATGCTGAGCGCTATCGCCGCCGCTATCCAGAAAAGGAGCGCGGTGCGGCGGGAAAAAAGGGGCGGCATGAGTGCGGAAATCACCAGCGAATCAGGGCGCTACCATAGGTCAAGCCTGCCCCGAAAGCGACGAGCAGCGTGAGGTCGCCGGGGGCGATCCGGCCGGCCCGGCGGGCCTCGTCCAGGGCGATGGGGATCGAGGCGGCGGACGTGTTGCCGTACCTGTCGACGTTCACGAAGAACCGCTCCACGGGTATTTCAAGGTACTGGGCGATGGCCTCGATGATGCGCAGGTTGGCCTGGTGGGGTATCACGAGACCAATCTGATTCGCGGCAACCCCGTGTTGTTCCAATATATCTCGGGCCGCCTCCTCCATCACGCGCACGGCCAGCTTGAAGACCTCCTTGCCCTTCATCTTGACGAAGTGGTCGCCCCGGCCGAACGAGTCTGCCGACGCCGGGAAGCGGCTGCCCCCCGCGGGGATCAGCAGCAGGTCGGTGTCCTCGCCGAGCGAGCCGAGCCGCGTGCCCACGAGTCCGACCCCGGGCCGCTCGCTCGCCCCCACCACGGTCGCGCCCGCGCCGTCCCCGAAGAGCAGGCACGTGCCCCTGTCCTGCCAGTCGACGACCGAGGAGAGCTTCTCGGCACCGATGACCAGCGCCCGGTTGTAGCGGCCCGAGCCGATCATGGCGCAGGCCGTGTCCAGGGCGTAGATGTAGCCCGAGCAGGCCGCGTTGAGGTCGAAGCACGCCGCGGAGGTCGGCAGGCCGAGCTTGTGCTGCACGATGCAGGCGGTCGACGGCATCGGGTGGTCGGGGGTCACCGTCGCGATGATCAGGAGGTCGATCTCGCCGGGGGCGACGCCCGCGTCCTCGAGGGCCCTGCGGCCCGCCTGGACCGCCATGTCGGAGGTGGCCTCGCCGGCCGCCGCGATCCTGCGCTCGCGGATCCCGCTCCTCGCGCGGATCCACTCGTCGGAGGTGTCGACCATCTTCGACAGGTCGTCGTTGGTCAGGATCCGGTCGGGGGCGTATGAACCTGTGCCAAGGACGACGGTGGTGCGGGTGGGCATGCGGTGTTCCTATGCGGCCACCGTGCCCAGAAGCTCGTTCGCCCTGGAGATGTCTAGCACCATCCGCTGGTTCATGTCGGCCTTGATGATCTCTCCCGCCGCGCGGATGGCGCTCTTGATCGCGTTCCTGTTGGAGGAGCCGTGCGCCTTGAGGATGTTCCCGCGCAGCCCGAGCAGGGGGGCGCCGCCGTAGCGCTCCGGGTTGATCCGGTCCTTGAGGGCCGCGAACGCCCCCTTTGACAGCAGGGCGCCGGTGGCGCGCATCGGGTTGGCGCTCAGCTCCTCGCGCAGCATGCCCCGGATGAACTTCTCCAGGGACTCCCAGCTCTTGAGCATGATGTTCCCCACGAAGCCGTCGCACACGACGACATCGACGTGCTCGGCGAACACCTGGAAGCCCTCGATGGGCCCGACGTAGTTGATGATGCCGTCGATCCGCCGCAGGAGCTCGTTGGTCTCCGTGATGAGGGCGTTGCCCTTGCCGTCCTCGGTGCCGATCGACATGAGCCCCACGCGCGGCGTGCCGATGCCCAGCATCACGCGGCAGTAGTGGCTTCCGAGGATGGAGTTGTGGACCAGGTGCTCCGGCTTCGACTCCGGGTTGGCGCCCGCGTCGATCAGCACAAAGTGCCCCCCCTGCCTCGGGACGACCGCGGCCAGGGCGGGCCGAGCGACCCCGTCCATGGTGCGCAGCCGCAGCGTGCCGCAGGCCATGAGGGCCCCGGTGTTGCCGCAGCTCACCACCACGTTGGCTTCGCCGGCCTTCACCAGCTCGATCGCGCGGACCATGGACGAGTCCTTCTTGCGCTTGAGCGCCGCGAGCGGCTTGTCGTCCATCGTGATGACCTCCGTCGAGTGCAGGACGCGCAGCCTGTCGCCGCGCTTCAGGCCGTAGTGCGCGAGGAGGGGCCCCAGCACCGCCTCGTCGCCGACCAGGGTCACGGGGTTGAGCTGCGGGCTCTGGGCAAGGGCGAGCTTGACCGCGGCGACGACCTCGCCGGGCCCTAGATCCCCACCCATCGCGTCAACCGCGATTCTGCCGGTTGATCCGGAGGCCATGACTGTCCAAATGCCGTCTGCTGTCGGACGGTTGGAGGTCAGACCTCGACGATGAGCACCTGCCGGCCGCGGTACGTGCCGGTCTTGGGATTTACCCTGTGCGGGCGCACCAGGCTGCCGTCCGCAGGGTCGCGGGCGAACTCGGGAGCGATGAAGGCGTTGGCCGCACGCCTGTTTGCACTGCGGCGCTTGGACTGCTTGCGTTTTGGATTGGCCATGTGGAAGGGGTTTAAAGGGTGACCGTTTAAAGGCCGGGAGCCCCGCCCGTCAAGCGTGCACTGGAATCATACAAGTCTTGTGCCCCCGGCTGGCTAGCGTACCAAGGAGCGACTCCATGTCACCCTCGATCCCCCAGATTGTCGCCCTGAGCCTCATCCAGGGCGCCGCCGAGCCCCTGCCGGTGTCAAGTTCGGCCCATGTGATTGTCGCCGAAAGGATAATGCATCTCGACCCCTCGAGCCCCGAGATGACGTTCCTGCTGGCGATGCTGCACACCGGGACGATGGCGGCGGTGATCGCCTATTTCTGGAGGTCGTGGAGCCTCACCTTCCTCGCCGGGCCGGCGCAGCTCGGGGCCGCGGCGGCGCGGGTCGGGCTGGCGACGGCCGTCACGCTCGCGGTGTACTTCGCCCTCGAGCAGGTGATCAAGCGCGTGGCGTTCCACGGCCGCCCCGGGGCCGAGGTCGAGGACCTGTTCTCCAACCTGCCCCTCATGGCGGCGGCGCTCGCCGCCGGCGGCGCCCTGATCATCGTGGCGGGGCTCTCCCGCGGGGGAGTCCCCGGGGGGGCGGCGGAGCCCCGAGGGGACCTCTCGGGCAGGGCGGCCCTCTGGGTCGGGGCCGTCCAGGGCGTCGTCCTTCCCTTCCGGGGCCTGTCCCGCTCGGGGGCGACGATCTCGGCCGGTATGCTGCTCGGCGTGCCCCGGCGCCTGAGCGAGGAGTTCAGCTTCGCCCTCGCCGTCGTGATCACGCCGCCCGTGATCCTGCGCGAGCTGCTCAGGTTCTACAGGGCCCAGGCGGCGGCGCCCGACGCGGCACGCCTGGCGTCGCTCGCGGCGCCCGGCCTCCTAGGGATGGCCTGCAGTTTCGGCGCCGGCCTGGTCGCCCTGCGCTGGCTCACGGGCTGGCTCGACAGGGGGCGCTGGCATTACTTCGGGATCTACTGCCTCGCGGCGGCGGCGGGCGTCCTCGTGCTTTCAAGGGGAGGACTCTGACCCATGGACGAGCTTCTCTCCGCGCTGGCGGCGTCCCTGGGCGGCGGCCGCGAGCTCGCGCCCGGTGAGGTGGCCGCCGCGGCCTCGGCCCTCGCCTCCGAGCAGGCGCGCGACGAGGCGAAGGCGGCCTTCCTTTCCGCGCTCTCGCGCAAGGGCGAGACGGCGGAGGAGATCGCCGGCTTCGCCAGGGCGTTTCGCGAGGTCGCCAGCGACCCGGGCATCGGGGAGTGGTCGGCCCGCGCGATCGACATCGTCGGGACGGGGGGCGACCACGCGGGGGGCTTCAACGTCTCCACCCTGGCGACGCTGGTGGTCGCGTGCGCGGGCGTGCCGGTCATGAAGCACGGCAACCGCGGGATCACCTCGAAGTGCGGGAGCGCGGACCTCTTCGCCGCGCTCGGCCTCTCGCTCGAGTCGCCGCCGGCGAGGCTCAGGCAGGCCATGGGCTCGCTGGGCTACGTCTTCCTCTTTGCGCCGTCCTGGCACCCGGCATTCAGGCGGATCGCGCCCGTGCGCAAGCTGCTCGCAGCCCGCGGGGAGCGCACCGTCTTCAACATCCTCGGCCCGCTCCTCAATCCGGGGCGCCCCGCCCACATCCTCCTCGGCGCGTCGTCGCCCGCCCTCGCCGAGACGCTCGCGGACGCCCTCGAGGCGCTCGGCACGGCGGCGGGCCTCGCGGTCCACGGGGTGATCGGCCCGGGGCGCGGCATCGACGAGGTGACGACGGCGACGGCCAACCTCTACCGCGGCGCGGGCCGCCTGCGCCCGTTCCGCGGCGAGTGGACGGCCCAGTCCCTGGGGCTCGCGCCGGCGCCCTTCTCGGACATCGCCGGCGGCGACGTCGAGGCGAACCTGGCGCTCGCCCTCGCGCTCGCGGGCGGCGGGGGACCGCCCGGCCTCGCCGACACGATTGCGCTCAACAGCGCCGTGGCCCTTTGGGTCGCCGGCGCCCGGCCGGACGTCCGGGGCTCGGTGGGGGAGGCGCGCGACCTGCTCCTCGGAGGGGCCGTCCGGCAAAAGATCGCGGACACGCGGGACTTCTACTCAAGGTGACCCGTGCCCTTTGAGCGACGCTACTTCGGAACGGACGGCATCCGGGGCCCCATCGGGGGGCCCGTGATGAACGAGGCGTTCGTCGCGCGGCTCGGCGCCGCCGCGGCCCGCTGGGCGGAGGCGGCCGGGTCCCGCTCGGGCAGGGTGCTGATCGGGCGCGACACCCGGGCCTCGGGGGCGCCGCTCGCCCGCGCCCTTGGGGCGGGACTCCTCGCCGGCGGGGCCCGCCCGGTCTCCCTCGGGATCGTCCCAACGCCGGCGGTCTCGCGCGCCGTGAGGCTCGGCGGGGCGGCGCTCGGCGCCGTGGTGACGGCCTCGCACAACCCCGCCTCGGACAACGGGGTCAAGTTCTTCGGGCCCGACGGCGCCAAGCTGTCCGACGCCGACGAGGCGCAGATCGAGGCCCACCTCGCCGCTCAGCGGCCCGTCGCGCTGCCGACCGGCGAGTTCGAGCTTCCCGGCGAGGCGGCCCTCGAGACCTACATCGAGGCCGCCGCCCGGATGCTCGCCCCCGGCGCGCTGCGCGGCTGGAAGGTCGCGCTCGACACGGCGAACGGCGCGACGGCCGCGTCAAGCCCCACGGTCTTCTGGGCGCTCGGCGCGGAGGTGGCGACCCTCGGCGACCGACCCGACGGGCTCAACATCAACGCGGGCGTCGGCAGCGAGCACCCCGGGGGGCTGGCGGCGCTCGTCAGGGCGCAGGGGGCCCGGCTGGGGGTGGCCCACGACGGCGACGGCGACCGCTGCGTCCTCTGCGACGAGACGGGGGCGATCCTCGACGGGGACGAGGTGCTGGCGATCCTGGCGACGCACGCGCTCGCCAAGGGCACGCTGGAGCGAAGGACCCTGGTGGTCACGGTCCAGAGCAACATGGGCCTCGACGCCGCGGTCGAGGCGGCCGGCGGCGTGGTCGTGCGCACCGCGGTGGGGGACAGGTACGTGGCCGAGGCGATGCGAGCGCAGGGCGCCAGCCTTGGGGGCGAGTCCTCCGGCCACATCATCTGCTTTGACTTCGGCCCGACGGGCGACGGGCTCGCCGCGGCCCTGAGGGTCGTCGCCGTCATGATCGAGACGGGCCGGCCCCTGTCCGAGCTGCGCAGGGTCCTGCGCAGGTTCCCGCAGCTCGCGGCCGCCCTGACCGTGCGCGAGAAGAGGCCCGTGGAGTCGCTGCCCGCGCTCTCGGCGGAGATCCGCGCGCTCGAGCAGGGGCTCCGGGGCAGGGGCCGCGTCCTCGTGCGCTACTCCGGCACCGAGCCCAAGCTGCGCCTGCTGGTCGAGGGCCCCACGGACGAGGCGGTCCGCGCCGGGATGGACCGCCTGACCGCCGCGGCGCGCGCCGACCTCGAGATCGTCTAGGCGGACCTAAATGGGGTTGCCCGGCCGCCGCGGGAGGGATTGCGTGGGCGAATGCGCCTTCCCCTGCGCCTCCTCGCGTGCGCGGCGGCCCTTGCCCTCGCCGCCGCCGCTCCGGCGGCCCCGGACTTCGGCGCGCGCTTTTCGGCGATCGCCGCCCGCGCCACGCCCGGGCAGCTCTACGCGTTCCTCTACGACATGCCCAAGGGCGGGGACCTGCACAACCACTCGGGAGGCTCCAACCGCCCGGAGTGGATCTACGCGGCCTGCACCGATCCCGCCCGGA
>CAYNLL010000099.1:0-9413 GCA_964398015.1 uncultured Opitutaceae bacterium
CGGACCCGTGCACGGACCGCTGGGTGAAGCTGCTCGAGACCGAGCCCAGCCACGAGAACTGGCTCATCAACTGCGAGCAGTGGACGATACCCGTGTACGAGGTCGATGCGGGCACTCCGCTGGTGAAGGTGGGGCTCCACTACCTGAGCCCCGCGGAGAAGAGGACATGGCACACTGAGCGCGAGCATTTTGGGCACGGCAAGGGGTTTGACCTCGTCCCGATACCCAAGGAGGCGACGCCGGACCCCCAGGGCGACGCCCACCTGGCGGCCGTGGACTGGGGGCGCCGTCTCGTCTGGGACATGTGGTCGCTCTCCAGGGGCCCCGACGGCGGCTGGACCTCCGCCACGGGCATGGTCTACGCCGCCGACGGTCCCGGCGTCTTCAGGACCGAGGACCTCGGCGTTCCCGACGGCGAGAGCGTCCACTTCCACGGTCCGAGCCGCGCGGCCGGAGTGCCGGCCGTCGCGGGGCTGATCCTCTACGACGAGGTGCAGGCGGGCGAGATCCGCCACAGGATCGCCGCGGCCTCGCGTTTCTGCGCCTACAAGGAGTTTGTCTTCCCTGCGGCCTGGACGGACGGGTTCACGGAGGGGGGGATCCCCGAGGGCACGGTCATCCAGCTCGACCCCTCGCTGGACCTCTCGAAATTTCCGCTCACGCCCGAGGAGCGCATCGTCTGCGTCGCTCTCCAGCGCTACGGCATGGTCCTTGTCGACATCGCCCAGGGCCAGCCCATCTACGCCGAGGGGCTCTGGGGCCACCCCGGCAGGTCGTGGAAGGGTAAGCTGCGCTCGACGGGCGGCCTTTCGACGATCCCCTACAGGGACTATCGGATGCTGAAGGCGGGACCCGTCACCCGAATGGGGGACGGACGGTCGAAGTTCGCGCCCGTCTGGGACGATCCGCCGGCCAAGAAATGACCCGGCGAGGGCGCTGCACGGGGCGCGGCCAGCCGTCCCCGGGCAGGAGCCCGGGAACGGACTGTCGGCGCATGGCGCTCAGGCGACGGGCTTAGCCGGCGGGACCTCTTCCTTCGCCTTTGCGGCTTTGGATGCGAGCATCCAGAGCCAGGCGCACAACACAGCGAGGACGATCACCGCGGCGACGCTCCAGCGCCGGCCGAAATGATAGGCGCCGATCTGCACGCTGTAGGCGGCAAGCACGCGGACCAGATGCGCAAGGCCCATGAGGCCGAACACGACGCTGGAGAAACGCAGCCCGAAGACGGGGCAGTTCATTGTTGTATCCTTTCTTGGTTTGTCCCGCGCGAGCGGGCTCTAAGAGAACGGGCGATGGGACGGCGACGGCCTCAGGGAACGGCGACAGTCAGCGGATCGAAGCCCTGGCTCGCGATGAGGACGCTGTCCCCGGAGGACAGCTTGTCGACCTTCAGCGTGGCCCCGTATTCGACGGTGCTGCTCTGCGTGCGCGTGCGCTGCGGGTTGGTGACGGTGATGTCCAGCTTGAGCGGCTCGGTCTGAAGGCTATTTATGCTCATCGTGTAGCTGGAATGCGCCGTGAAGCCCGCGCCATTCCGGTCGAAGAAGGTGGTCACCGGCAGGTGCCTTGCCTTCTGGGCCACGGTTTGGAGCTTTGCGATGTCGCCCTCCGCCTTTTGGAGTTTCGTCTCGAGGAAGGCCGACCGGCTCTTCGCCTGGCCGAGCTGCACCTGCAGCTGCGTGGACCAGGCTGTCGCCTGGCCGAGCTGGCCCTGCAGGTCAGCCTCCCGGGCGTTCGCCTTTTCGAGCTGCGCCTGGATTGCCGCCACCTGCTTTGCACCTTGGGCCTTGGCGCCCTCAACCTCGGACGCCAGGCCTGCCGACTCGCCCTTTGCCTTGTCGACCTGCGCCTGCAGGTCCGTGCAGGAGGTCTTTGCCTTGTCCAGCTGCGAGCGCAGGTCCGCGGCGGCCGCCTTGGCGGCGCCGAGGTCGGTCTGCGCCTGGGCGGTATCGGCCTTTGCGGCGGCGAGCTGCGCCTGGACATCCGAGATCTCGGTCTTCAGGTGGCCGACCCTGGAGCCGAGTATGGTGGCGACGATGGCGAGGATGATGCAGGCGGCCAGGAGCCCGAGGAGGGCGCCTTTCCTTCCGCTCTTTTCGTCGAGGGGGGTAGGGGTATCATTCATAGTGGTGGGAACGTTCTTGGGGTGATGCCGGTGTGCCCGGCGGATGAGCACTCATGTGCCCGGATTGAAATGGATTCGTGCCCCAGGGCGCCTACGGCCAGCAGACGGGCTCGATCCCGCCGGGACGCTGCTTGGCGGTGGCCCTTAGCTCCTTGTCCGCCTCGGCGAGGCTCTCTCGTGCATCCTCCTTCGACTTCATGTCGGTCGCGTTGTCCCTGAGACGAGAGAGAAGCGCGCCCTCGCGGGTCTTGGCGTCCGCGGGCGTGAGCTTGGTCTCCGGATGGCGCTCTGACATCTTCCGGACGACCTCCCCGCGCGCGTTCCTCTCGAACAGGCTCACGCAGGAGACGCAGCCGCTCGAGGCGTCGTAGAGCTCCATCACGCACGTCTCGGTGTGCTTGTCGGGGTCGTAGACCCGGGACCATACGGTGGCATAGCTGCCCATCGCCTGGTACTTGTCGTCGCTGGCGAAGGCGAAATGGCCGGGCTTTGCATCGTCCATCCAGTACAGGTACCAGCTCGCGCCGGCCCCGGGCTGCTGGCTTCCCGCGTTCTGCGCGTGCGAGGAGGGAAGGGCTAGGGCGAGGGCGACCAGCGAGATCCGCAATACGCCGAGCGAGGGCGGATTGCGCAGGCACGCCTCTTGGTGCCCCTTTCGGGCGGTGGCCTGGCGGGCGCCTGTATGTTCGGAAGGCATGGGGTGTGCCGGGACTACCCGGCTGCGTGCGAGCCCTGACGGGGTATACGATGGCCCTAAGCGCGCGGCTGACTCGCCATTTCTTGGCAAAGTTGCGGCATAAATTGCGCAGCGGGCGGAGGTCGCCGCGTCACGCGCGCACCCTTCTAGGGACTTGCGGGCCCAGCGGAGCGGGCGCCGGCCCGCAGGCGCTCAGGCAGGGCGCGGCGCGGCGAGCACGCTGGCCACGGTCTGCAGCAGCATCTCGGCTCGAATCGGCTTTGAGAGCGTGCCCTGGACCCCCATCCGCCGCGCCGTCGGCAGGTAGAGCGTGCTGCTGAACTGGGAATCCCCGGAAATGGCGATGATGCGCGGCTTTGGGGCGGCGTGCGTGAGCCCCATGATGAGCTCAAGGCCGTCCATGTCGGGCATCGCGATGTCGGTGATGACCAGGTCGTGCTGGCCCGCCTCGTAGAGCTCAAGGCCGCCCTTGCCGTTCGGTGCCTCGTCCACGGAGTATCCGGCCTCGGTCAGGATTTCGGCGGTAACCGAGCGGAGCGCGTCGTCGTCGTCGATGAGGAGGATGGAGGCCATGGTAGCGGCCGGGACGAGGGCGCCCGGTTTCCCCATGAGCGTGTTGCGCGCGGCCGACAGCACAAGCACCAAGCGCTGCCGGGGAGGCACGCGGGACGGCCGAGGTCAGCTTCAATGGCCATGGCGGCGTCCGTGCCCCCGCTCCGCCCGGCCCCGGCCTTCCTTCGTCGCGCAGCACCCTTGACCTCGCGGCCGCGGCGTCCCTCTTGGTGGGTGCATGGATATCTCCGACGACGAACAGACGTTCCTGAAGGGCCTGGTCAAGGTGTCCCGGCAGAAGCTGCATCACGTCGCTTGGGTCGATCGCGACGGCACCGATCGCCAGACGGCGCTCAGCCAGCCCGAGGTCGTCAGGCTCAACACGATCGCGGGCCGCCTGAGGGTGTCCAAGAGCGAGGTGCTGCGCCTCGCCGCCCACATCCCCGCGGAGAAACCCTCGAGGCCTGCTGCGCCGGCCTGAGGCGAGGGCCCGGCAGTGGCTACGGGACCGGTCCCCGGAGCGTCTCCCGGACCGCGGGAGTCAGGTCGTGGGCGCGGTTCAACAGGAGGCTCACCTGCCACAGCTCGGTGTCGGAGAGGCTGTCGACATAGCCCGGCATGCCCGTGAGCCGAATGCCGTTCCTGGCCTTCCAGTACGTCTCGCCCGGGGGATCGTCGGTGACGCCCATGCTGCCCGCCCTGAGCAGCTGAGGCGGGCGCGGGAAAAGGCCCTTTGCGGTGGCCGAGGGCTCCGTGCCGGGAAGGCCGTGGCACACCGCGCATTGGGTCCGGTAAACCCGCGCGCCCGCCTGGAGGTTGCCCTCGTCCGCCGGGATCGGGCACGGCCTTTCGGCCTCGGCTCCCATCGCCCTGTGAAGGGCGATGCGGGCGATCGTCCGCTCAAGGGGAAGCGGCCTTCCCTTCGTGGCCACCGGCATTGCGCCAAGCTCGATGAAGAAAGCGGCGGCCAGTAGGGGAATGCAGATCCCGATGGCGACTCCGAGCAGGGTCCTTTTCATGGTGAAGGAAGCGCAGCCTGGGAACGGCGCGCTCGGGCGGCAATTCGCAAATGGAACGCCCCGGCAGGGGGCCCGGGCGGTGCCGGCCTAGTAATGCCAGCCCAGGCTCAACATCGGGCCCACCGCGTTCACGCCGGGGTTAACGCTGTTCATGTTATGGTTCGAGATGTGCTGGAAATAGACGCCTATCGATCCGCTCATCCTGTTCCTGAGCATGAATCGCGCGCCGGTGTAGGCCAGCCAGTTGAGGTTGAAGTCCTCGCCCTGCGCCCCCTTGATCTCGTGGCCCTTGCTGTCGAGCCACCCGATTCCGCCCCCGCTCGAGAAGAAGAGCGAGCGGGTCCGCCGCTTGTCCCACCACTCCATGATCCCGGAGGCAGACGCGCCGATGAAATGGTGCTCTGGCCCCGCGAGGATCGGCTCGCCCAGGAGGCTGAAGCGGTTGCGGATCACCAGGTCGCCGCCGAAGAAGGGGCGCACGGTGCCGACAAGGGGGCTCTTCACCGTCAGGAGCTGCGGCATCACGGTGTAGGACAGCGGCGTGGCGTCACCCGAGAAGCGCCAGATCAGGCCGCTCTCGTAGTCGACCTCCCAGTGCTGGACGGGGTCGTACGGGGCGTCGAGCGCCGCGGTCGTGTCGGCGCCCGCGCGCGGGACGAGGGGCAAGGCAAAGAGGAGTGCGATGAGCCGGGCGGATTTCATGGAGGGAGTCGAAAGACGTCGGATCGCACCGCGGCAGGGGGCCTGGCCGCCCTTGGTCCCGCGGGACCGGGGAACGCCGCCGCGGCGGGTGTCGGCCTAGAACCAGGCCCGGTCGCCTTTCTTGTACGGAATGTCCCCGTGGAACGCCCCTGGCACCTCGATGTAGCGCACCGCCATCGTGCAGCCCACCTCGGAGGAGAAGTAGCCCAGGGTCGTCAGTTCCTTCATCATCCTGAAGTAGTGCTCGGGCTCCGTCGCCGCCTTCTTTTTTCCGTGGGCCACCTGCTGCGCGTCGAGCGACGAGGCGACGGCGGTGCGCTCCTGCGCCGAGCATGCGAGAAATGATTTCCCAAACGCCGCGCGGCTGGCCTCGTCGATCGCCGACAGGCCGTT
The DNA here is from genome assembly GCA_964398015.1 of uncultured Opitutaceae bacterium. Lineage (GTDB taxonomy): Bacteria > Verrucomicrobiota > Verrucomicrobiia > Opitutales > Opitutaceae > Palsa-1447. The sequence continues at coordinate 5,492 of CAYNLL010000099.1, forward strand.
CCTGAAGACCGCGTGGTCCCGCTCGTCGTAGCAGTCGGTGACCATCATCGCCATGAACGCGCCGATCTGGACCGCCTTCGCCCCGGGGATGCCGGTCGCAGGTATGATCGTCTCGCCGATTTCGTCGAGGAGGGAGCGCTCGTCGTCGGTGAAGGCCGCCGCGCCCGCCTTGGGAGGCACGGCCTGCCCGTCCAGGAGGGCGCGAGAGCCGACGAGGGCCCCTCCCATGAGAAGGGCGATCCGGCGCACCGCCTCCCTCCGGTCGATGGCCGGGCCGGCACCGGCAGGGGGGGTGGGGGGCGTGCCGGCCGGATTCACAGCTCGCCCCTCCCGAGGGCATCGGCGGCAAAGGCGGCCGCGCGCGCGGTGATCGCCATGTATGTGAGCGAGGGGTTCACGCACGAGGTCGACGCCATGCAGGCCCCGTCCGTCACGAAGACATTCTTTGCGTCCCAGACCTGGTTGTGGCCGTTGAGCACGGAGGTCTTCGGGTCGCGCCCCATGCGCGCCGTGCCCATCTCGTGGATCCCCTGGCCCATGGAATAGGCGTCGTCGTAGGGCTTCACATTCTTCACGCCCGCCGCCTCGAGCATCTCCGCGGCGTCGTTCGCCATGTCCACCCTCATCTTCTTCTCATTCCCGCTGAGCTCGCAGCTGATCGACAGCACCGGCAGGCCCCATTTGTCCCGCGCTTTCCTGTCCAGCCTGACGCGGTTCCGGTGGTTGGGCAGGATCTCGCCGAAGGCGGTCATCCCGATCTTCCATCCGCCCGGCTCCGTCAGGGCCTCCTTCATGGCGGCGCCTATCCCCAACTCGGCGATGTCCCTTTCCCAGCCCGTGCGCGCCGCGCCCCCCTGGTATCCAAAACCGCGGCTGTAGCCGCGCTTGTCGCCGAAGAGATTCCTGAAGCGCGGGATGTAGAACCCATTGGCCCTGCGCCCGAAGTAGTACCGGTCCTCGTAGCCCTCGACGTCGCCCCAGGCGCCCACCCGGAAATGGTGGTCCATGACATTGTGCCCTAGCTCGCCGCTGCTGCTGCCGAGGCCGCCCGGCCAGACGTCCGTGGCCGAATTCATGAGGATCCAGGCCGAGTTGAGCGTGGAGGCGCAGACAAAGACGATCCTCGACCTGAACTCGTAGGTTTGGCGCGTCTCGGCGTCCATGACCTCCACCCCGGTCGATCTCCCCGCGTTCCTGTCGTAGAGCAGGCGGGTCACGATGGACAGGGGCCGCAGCGTCAGGTTGCCGGTCCTTACCGCGGCCGGAAGGGTGGAGGACTGGGTGCTGAAGTACGCGCCGAACGGACAACCCAGGTCGCACTTGTTGCGGTACTGGCAGTTTGACCGGCCGCCGTGCGCCTCGGTCAGGTTCGCCACGCGCCCGATGATCAGCCGGCGCGCGTCGGCGTAGCGCGCCTTGATCCTTCCCGCGACCATCTTCTCCACGCAGTTGAGCTCCATCGGGGGCAGGAATTTGCCGTCGGGCAGCTGGCGCAGGCCCTCGAGGGACCCGCTGATCCCGGCGAAGGACTCGACGTGGTCGTACCACGGCGCCAGGTCCTCGTAGCGCAGCGGCCAGTCGACGCCGACGCCCTCCCTGAGGTTGGCCTCGAAGTCGAACTCGTTCCACCGGTAGCTCTGGCGGCCCCACATGAGGGATCTCCCCCCGACGTGGTAGCCCCTGAACCAGCTGAAGGGCTTCTCCTCGACATAGGGGCTCTCCTTGTCGTTCACCCAGTAGGCGGCGTTGGCCTCGTGCATGAAGCCGTCCCGGGTCATGACCGCATGCTCCTCGCGGATCCGGTTTGTCGCCCGCTCGCGGTGGGGGATCTCCCAGGGCGCCTTGAGCGCGTTCACGTAGCCCGTGATGTGCTCGATGTTCTCGCCCCGCTCCAGGAGAAGCACCTTCATCCCCTTCTCTGTGAGCTCCTTCGCGGCCCAGCCACCGCTGATGCCGGAACCGATCACTATCGCGTCAAAGGTCTGCTCGGGCATTCAGTTTCGAATTGGGGTTGCCAACGGGGTCTGGAGCAAGGTGCCCTTGCCCCGCGTGTATTCAAGTCATTCCTTTGGCGGGTTCCCGGCGCGCGCGCCGCGGGAATCGGCTTCCTAAAGGCGCGCCGGGGCGACTAGTCTCGGCCCCAAGATGAACACGACCCCGAGGAGCCTCATTTCCGCGCTCGCCTTCCTCTCGGCCTGCGCCCTGGCGCAGGCCGGCGAGCTCGGCGTCTTCACCGGGCAGGCCGACGTCGGCAGCGTGAGCCGGCCCGGGACCGCCTCCTATGACGCGGGCCGGGACGCCTACACGATCGCCTCGAGCGGGGCCAACATGTGGTTCGCCGAGGACGACATGCATTTTGTGTGGAAGAAGGTCTCCGGCGACCTCTCGATAGCGGGCGACATCGCCTTCATCGGGACGAGCGCGCAGCCGCACCGCAAGGGGGCCCTCATGATCAGGCAGAACCTCGACCCCGGGTCGGCCATGGTGGACGTGTCGGTCCACGGCGACGGCCTGACGTCCCTGCAGTTCCGCGACGCGCAGGGCGGAGCGACGAAGGAGATCCAGTCCATGACGGCCAAGCCCACGCGCGTGCGCCTCGACAAGATGGGCGACGACATCTTCCTCTCGGTGGCCGCCGCCGGCGAGCAGCCGCGGCCCTCGGGCGCGAGCTTCCGCCTGCACTTCTCCGAACCGTTCTACGTCGGCCTCGCCGTCTCCGCCCACGACAACGCGGCGTTCGAGACCGCGGTCTTCACGAGGGTGGAGGTCGGGTCGGCGTCGCCGGCGGCGGCCGTCCCGCAGCCGGGCCTGAGGATCATCACGCTTCCTTCGGGCGACCGCAGGGTGACGGACCACTGAGGCCGCGGGCGCGTTTCCTTTTGCACGGCGCCGGCGCGCGCGTTCAAATGGGGCCTGATGATTTCTCTACAAGAGGGGCGGGGCTCGAGGGTCAAGAAGGTCGCCGCAAGGGTGCTGTGCCTGCGCCTCGTGATCGCGGGGGCCCAGCCGCGGATTTGGAGGCGGCTCCTCGTCAGGGAGACGATGTGGCTCTCGCGCCTCCACGACTCGATCCAGATCGCCTTCGACTGGTTCGACTACCAGGCGCACCTCTTCGCGCTCGACGACCTGAAATTCGGAAACCCGGTCAAGCGCGACGACCTGGTCGTCGAGGACGACCGCGACGTCACGCTGGCCGACCTCAACCTGGCGAGCCGCGACAGCATGACCTACGAGTACCAATTCGGGGAGGGTTGGAGGGTCGACATCCGCGTGGAGAAGTCCACCGCGGCGGCCAAGGGGGCGCAGCTTCCGGCCTGCATAGCCGGCGAGCGGGCGGGCCCGCCTGAGGACTGCGGCGGCCTCGAGGCGTTCCACGACATGCTCGCGTGCCTCAAGGAGCCCGAGTCCGACCTGGGGAAGGAATGGCTCGGGTGGCTCGGGCCTGAGTACAACCCTGGGGCCTGCGACCTCGACAAGGTGAACCAGGCGCTGCGCAAGCTCGGGAAGTGATCTCGCGTCAGCCGCGGGTCGCGGCGGCCAGCTTCTCGCGCAGGTGGGTCACCCTGAGCTTCGACTCCCTGTTGCGCACGGCCATCGCATAGGCCGCGGGCTCGCCCACGATGAACACCTTCCTGCGGCCCCGGGTGATCGCCGTGTAGAGCAGGTTGCGCTGCAGCATCATGAAATGGGCCTTCAGGAGCGGCACGATCACCACGGGGTACTCGCTTCCCTGTGACTTGTGGATGCTGATCGCGTACGCTAGGGCGAGGTCGCCCATCTCGCCCCTGGTGAACGCATGGCGGTCGCCGTCGAAGTCGGCCTCGATCTGGCCGCCATCGGCGTCGGCCGAGACGATGGTGCCGATGTCGCCGTTGAAGAGGTTCTTGTCGTAGTTGTTGCGCAGCTGGATCACCTTGTCGCC
>CAYNLL010000100.1:0-9412 GCA_964398015.1 uncultured Opitutaceae bacterium
AGATCGGGCGCGGGACCTCGACCTACGACGGGCTGAGCATCGCCTGGGCCGTCGTGGAGCACCTGCACCGCGACCCCGTGCGCGGCCCCCGCACGCTCTTCGCCACCCACTACCAGGAGCTCACCCAGCTCGACAAGCACCTGCTGCGGATGCGCAATCTCTCGGTCGCGGTGAAGGAGTGGAACGACGAGATCGTCTTCGTGCGCCGCGTGGTGCCCGGGGCGGCGGACCGCAGCTACGGCATCCAGGTGGCGCGCCTGGCGGGCCTCCCCCCGAGCGTGATCGACCGCGCAAAGACGATCCTCTCGCGCCTCGAGGGCGACGACGCGAGCGTCTCCCTGCCGTCGCCCCAGGCCAGGCCGAGGAGGAAGATCACGGTCGCGCCTCCGGACCCCGGCCAGCTCGACCTCCTCTAGGGCGGGCGCGGCCCCGCCGCTCAGGGGTTCCTGATCCGCACCCTGCCCGGGCGCGACCAGTCGTTGTGGCCCCCCTCGATCAGCACGAAGGACGACGAAGGGAGCGCCGCCGCCAGGGCCTTCGCGTGCCCGACCGGGATCACGGTGTCGTCCTGCGCGCCGAAGATCTCGACGGGACCCGCGTAGGGCCTGAGCGCGGCGACGTTGTCCCAGTCGTCCCTCAGCAGCAGGCTGACGACCATCGCCGGGAAATGCTCCTTTGCGACCAGGGAGAGGCGGTCAAAGGGGACGATCAGCACGAACTTGTCGGGGGGGCGGGCGAGTCCCGCAAGCGCCGAGGCGGGCCCCGACCCTATGGATTCGCCCGCCACGCACACCGGGACGCCGGGATAGGCCGCCCTCAGCAGGAGGTAGGCCTGCCTCGCGGCCCGGTCGAAGGCCTCGCGGGAGGGCACGCCCGGACGGCTCCCGTAGCCGGGGTATTCCATGATGAAGACGGAGTCCCCCGGCGGGAAGCTCGGGAGCGCGTAGGCGCGGTCGCTGGCCTGGCCCGCGTTGCCGTGGAGCAGGAGCCACACGTTGCGCGGCGCGGCGGCGGTGCGGCTGTAGCCGATGAGGGCACCGTTGCTCGTCCACGGCTCGAGCCCGTTGGTCTCCGCCCTGTGGGTCGGGAAGAACAGCAGGCTTCTCTCGATGATTGAGGCGCATCCGACCGTGATCATGAGGAGGGCGGCCAGGACGGCGGCCAGGGCGAGCATCACTCTGCGGAGGATACCTCGGGCGGGGTCTGCGTTGCGCCTCTCACGCACGCTTGCTCCTTCCGGTCTTGGGGGCGACTCCGATCCTCGGGTCGCGCTCCTTCGCAAGCCTGACCAGGCGCTCCGCCGCGCTCTCGAACGCGTCCGCGGACTCCGGGAGGTAAAGCCACTTGGGGAGGATCTCATGGGGGGCAAGCGCGGGAAACTCGGCCCGCAGCGACGCCTGGTGCTCGCGCTCCGTGCAGACCAGCACGCCCCTCCACGGTTCCTCCCTCGCTGAGAAGCAGAGCACCAGCTTGCCGTCGAGATAGACGACCTTCGAGCCGAACATGGCGCCCAGCAGAAAGGTCGGGTCGGACTCCAGCGGCTCCCAGAGCCAGGCGTGGGGGTGGACCCGCCTGAGGCGCCCCAAGCCCTCGCCGCGTTCCGGGCTGCGCGTTCTCACGGCTGCGCAGATCCCTCCCGCGGCCCATCCGGCCGACGCGCCCTCTCAATCCCTGGGGTCATTGCGCTTCATCTCGATCCTCAGCACGGGCGGGAAAAGGTCCCGCGACACGGCCATCGTCACCGTCTCGAACCCTCCGCCGATGACGCGAAAGTGAAAGCACCCGTCGCTGGACCAAAAGTAGCTCTCGAGGTCCACGTGGAACTGGCCGCGCGCGTCGGAGGTGCGCTCGCGGATGTCCTCCGGCGAAAGCAGGGGCGGTGCATTCCTCTCGTTCTCGACCTCGGGAAGGAGGATTGCCCCCTGGATGGGGGCTCCGCTCGGGGTGACCGCGACGATCCTGGCGGGCTCGGGGGCCTTCTCCCGGCCCGACGCGCAGCCGGGGGCCAAGGCGGCCAGGGCGATCGAGAGGACGGCGAGCAGCGCCCGCGCGGGGCCGCGGCGACGGGCGCCCCACCCTGCGGGAACCCGGGGGGGCGAGGAGCGCGGGGGCGCCGGCGGGCGGGAAAATTCGTGGGAGGGAGTCATGCGGATGCTGTCGTTCTGCGGGCCTAGGCGTTTCCAGCCCATCCTTTCCCTTCCGAGACATAATACAAGCCCTAGTGCGGGGCGCCCCCGATGCGGGGACAGCGGCCCCATCCCCCGTGACCGGGCGCGCAGCGCTCACGGATTTCCGCATCCGAGGAGGCGCAAGGGCAGGAACAGGAGGGCCCGCAGCAGGGCGAGCGCCGCCTCCATGACGACCGCCACGACCCGAAACGGGAGGGAGAGCAGCCATAGGAAGGGCCATGCGACGAGGAGCAGGAGAGCGAGCGGCCAGCACAGGACGAACAGGATGCCGCAGAGCAGAAGGGCGATGAGTGTCTTCACGGGGGTGGAGTCTTATCCACCCAGAGAACACCGCACGCACCGATAAGTCGCAGCACTATCGGCGGCCGGGGGCGGCGCCCCCACCCCCGGGATCCGGGGCCCGTAACCGCCTACCCTCCATAGTCTTCCCTGACGGAGTCCCGCAGCAGCACCGCGAGGGTGAAGGCGCCGAGCACGGTGCCAAAGGGTATCTGCAGGCAGTCGAGCGCGGCGACCACGAGCGAAAAGGTCCGGCAGCGGCGCCGCTCGATGAAGAGGCCCGACAGGCCATTGAGCACGGCGGACAGCACCAGCAGCGCTCCGAGAACCATGTAGATCCACGTGAAGATTGCAAAGAAGGCCTCGGGGGTGGGCCCTCCGTTCCTTGTGTTCCTCCACGGCCCCGGGCCCGCAAGGAACGTCTTCATGAAGAGGTAGTGCATCCCGAGAAACAGGGTTCCCGCGATGGCGAGGCCCGCGTAGACGACATGAAACACCGCGAGGATCCGGAGGTGTTCCGCATCCACCTTCGCGGTGTCGCGCATGAGCGGAGGGGGCTCGGCCATGGGTTCCGGGATCAGCGCCGGGTGCGTCGCCGCGGTTTCCCGGGATCGGTTCCCGCGGGCGGCACCTCAAGCGGATCGGAGGGCGTCACACGTTTTCCGGGTCGGGATGGATCCACGGCGAACGGTAGGGTCGGGCGAGCAGGCGGGTCGCCTCGGCGTCCCCGCGCACCGTGCGTGTGGCGGGGTCATAGGCGAGCGGGCGCGCCAGCTGCTGCGAGAGATTGGCCAATTCGCAGCACGCGCTGGAGATATGGCCCTCCTCGATGTCGGAGATGGGGCGCCCGCGGGTCTCGCGGGCCTGCATGAAGTCGAGCACGTGCCGCCTCTCGGTCTCGTAGTAGGCCTCGCCGTCCTTGCTGAAGTCGACGTTCTCGAGGTCGCCTGTCCTCGAGAGCATGTGAACCCCCTCGCGCTTTCCCCCGTTGGCCGGCGTGAAGACGTACTCGAGCATGGTCAGGTTGAGCGTTCCGTCCTTGCCGATGAAGCGGGCGCCCCACTGGTCGCTCCAATGGCGCTCAGGGATGCGGGAGCCCCCCCAGGTGCGGTGCTCCCAGCTCACGTCGAGGTCGGGGTAGTGGAACTCGCTGCGCAGCGTGTCGGAGATGTTGGAGGAGGACACCTTGTCGACGTAGATGCCGCCGGTGGAGTGGATCGACTGCGGCCAGCCGAGCCCCATGAGCCAGCGCACCTGGTCGACCATGTGCACGCCCAGGTTGCCGGTGATGCCGTTGCCGTATTCCATGAACGCGCGCCACCCCTTGTCCTCCTTGATCGCCTGGAACGGCCTCATGGGCGCGGGTCCCGTCCACATGTCGTAGTTGAGGTGGCGCGGCACTTCGACCTCGGGCAGGATCTCCGCAGGCCGGCCGCCTAGGTAGCTGTAGGTCTCGACGAGCCCGATCTTGCCCAGCCTTCCGCTGAGCATGTACTTCTCGCGCGCCTCAAGGTACAGGGGGTTGCTGCGGCGCTGGGTGTTCACCTGGACCACCCTGCCGTGCTTGCGCGCCGCAGCGACGAGCGCCTCGCCCTCGATGACGTCGACGCTAACCGGCTTCTCCAGGTAGACGTCCGCGCCCGCCTGCATGGCGGCGATGGCCGGCAGCGCGTGCCAATGGTCGGGCGTGGCGACGATGACGATATCGTGCCCGCCCGAGGCCAGCATCTCGCGGTAGTCGGAGAAGGTCCGGGGCACGGCCGACTGGTGCGTGGCCACGGCCTGGAGCGTCTTCTGCAGAAAGCGCCCGTTCACGTCGCACAGGGAGACGACGTCCACGTCGACGTTGCGCGCGAAGGCCTCGTAGTTCACGCCGCCGTACCAGCCGCAGCCGATGATCCCCAGGCGGGGGCGCACCTTCGAGGCGACGGCGAAGAGGCGGGGGCCAGCGGCGACGGCGGCTCCCGCCGCGGCCAGGGAGGAAACAAACGTGCGTCGGTTCATAGGTTGGAAGTGGGGCCACGCCTGCCGCTGGGCAATCACCTGCCCATTCATCCCCCACCCGCGCGGCGCATGCAAACGCAAACGCGCTCCCTCGGGCCTAGGGCCTCCCGGCCGGCGGCCCCGCCGCGGCCTTCGCGCGCCCAGGACGCCCCAGGGTGGCGACAAGAATGCCCGCCGCGATCGCCGCCGCGATTGACAGCTCGACCCGGACGTCGGGGGAGACCCAGTGCCAGCGCGCCCACATGACCGGCTGGCGCGCCGGGTTCGGCGTGAAGGTGTAGGTCGCCAGCCCCACGGCGACTCCCGCCGGAACGGCGGCCATGGCAAACCAGGCCAGCGCTCGCTTGACCTGGCGATCGATCTCATCGACCCGCGCGCGCGAGCCAAACCGCTGCGGGTTCACCTCATGAATCAGGCGGCGGGCCGCCTCGGCATCCTCCTCCTTGACCTGCAGCTGGATGTAGAAGGGCGTGCCCAGCTCGTTCCTCGAGGTGTTCGCGTTGAGCAGGCAGACCGCGATGCCGCGCGATTCGAGAAACGCCTTATCCACCTCCGCCTCCGAGGGCAGATTGTAGGTCAGGACGGTCTTGAGGTAACCCATGGGAAATGCCCCGACGTTGCGACGCCGCGGTAGGGCGCAGGCGCAGCCCCCCGCCCGGTGGAGGCGCCGCCAGCTGGGCGCATCATGCCCGGATATTCCATCGCCGGGCATTCCCGCAGCATTCGGACGGCGCCGCAAGCCCCGTTGCGCCGGCAATGGGTCCGCGCCCGGCAGCCGGCCAGCCGGGCGCCGCTTCGCGGCCCTTGGGCTTGTACTTCCTCCGGCGCGGGGCCCATAAGGGGTGCGCAACATGGGTCCGGTTGAAACCAGGGGCGGCCTGCGCCGTGCGTTTTCGAGTGCAAGTTTCCTGCTGGGGGAGGCGCTCGTGGCGGCCTTGGGGGCCGCCGTCGCCCTGGAGCACCGCGCGCCCCGGGCCACCCGGCCGCAGCGGACATTGCGGTTTGCGTCGCGCCGGATTCGCGCATGCACTCGGGCCTTCATCGCGACGGTCACCTCCGCGCCGGTCGACCCGGCCGGCGCCCCGCTTCGGACCCATACGCGAGCCGACCCCACCCATGCCCAACGACAGAGACATTTCCATGATCCGCGCGCTGGCCCGCCTGGCCGCAGTGGCCCTTCTCTCGTCTTCGGTCCCGCCCCTCGCGGCCGGCGACGTTCAGCCCGAGCCGCGCGCGGCGACCCCCTTCGTCATCGACGCCCGTGCGGCGCCAAAGCCGCCAGAGACCGGTTACCTCGAGATGGGCACAGGTGCGGCCGCGGCATCCCCCTCGGGCCAGGTGCTGTCCATCAATAGCCGGTACCTCACGCGCGACGGCGCGCCGTGGCTGCCGGTGATGGGGGAGTTCCACTTCAGCCGGTACCCGGCGAGGCTCTGGGAGGACGAGATACTGAAGATGAAGGCGGGCGGCATCCAGGTCATCTCCACCTACGTCTTCTGGATCCACCACGAGGAGATTGAGGGGCGGTTCGACTGGTCGGAGCAGAGGGACCTGCGACGGTTCCTCGAGCTGTGCGCGAGGCACGGCATGTTTGTCTGGCTCCGGATCGGTCCCTGGGCCCACGGCGAGGCGCGCAACGGCGGCCTTCCCGACTGGCTCATGGCAAAGGGGCCGACGCGGGTGAGCGACCCCGCCTACCTTTCGTACGTCCGCACGTTCTACGGCGAAATCGGACGCCAGGCCCAGGGGCTCTTTTGGAAGGACGGCGGCCCGATCATCGGGGTCCAGATTGAGAACGAATACTCGAACCGGGCGCCGAACGCCGGCGCCGACCACATCTCAACGCTCAAGCGCATGGCGGTCGAGGCCGGCATCGACGCCCCCGTCTACACCGTGACGGGGTGGGACAACACGGTCTATCCGCCGCGGACCGTCACGCCCGTCTTCGGGGGCTACCCGGACGAGGCGTGGGCGGGCACCTTGGCTGACATGCCCCCCGACACGCAGGGCATCTACCAGTTTGCGCCGACCGGGGGCAACCCGGGCATCCTCCAGGGGGTGTCGACGCACGCGTCGGCGGTGCAGCTCTGGCGCTATCCCCGGTTCACGGCGGAGCTGGGGCCCGGCATGGAGCTCACCTACCACCGCCGCGTCGTCATCGCCGCGGACGACATCCCTCCGATCGCCGTGACCGCGCTGGGCTCGGGCGTGACCCTGCTCGGCTATTACATGTACCACGGAGGCACGAATCCCGACGGGAAGCTGGGCACCCTGCAGGAATCGCAGGCCACGGGTTACCCCAACGACGTTCCCGTCAAGTCCTATGACTTCCAGGCCCCCCTCCGCGAGTTCGGCCAGCTCAACGGCTCCTATCGCAGGCTCAAGGTCATCCACCAGTTCGTCGCGGACTTCGGCGGCGAGGTGGCCCCGATGGAGCGGGTCCTCCCGGACGTCGTGCCGGCCGGCATGCGGGACGTGACGACGCTGCGCGTGGCCGCCCGCACGAGCGGCGACCACGGCTTCCTGTTTTTCAACAACTACCTCCGCCACTATCCGATGCCGGAGCAGCACGGCGTCCAGGTGACGGTGAGGCTGCCGTCCGGGACGGTCGTGGTCCCGCGCACGCCCGTCACCGTCCCGTCCCAGTCGGCCTTCATCTGGCCGCTGAACATGGACCTCGGCGGCGCGCTGCTAGCCTACGCCACGGCCCAGCCCTTCGCGAAGCTCAACGGCGGCGCGACGGTCGACTATTTCTTCGTCGCCACCGCCGGCGTCGCGCCGGAGTTCGCGTTCGATTCCGCCACGATAGCCAGCCTGGACGCGGGTGGCGCCGAAGTGTCGCGCAGCGGCGGGAGGTCCTACGTCACGGGAGCCAGGCCCTCGACCGCCGCGGCCCTCCGCATCCGAACGGCGTCGGGGGCCAGCGTGCGCCTCGTCCTCCTTTCGCAGGAGCAAGCCGAGAACGCGTGGAAGGTGTCGCTGTCCGGGCACGAGCGCATGCTCGTCACCCAGGCGGACGTCTTCACCTCCGGAGAAACCCTCCACCTGCGCTCGCGCGACGCGAATGCCTTCTCGTTCCTGGTCTGCCCGGATTTCGAGTCCCCGCCCTCGGCGTCGTCACGGCTGGCGCGCGACGGGGATGACGGGCTGTTCGCGCGCTACAGCGTGGCCGTCAGCGCCAAGCAGGTTCATGTTCTCGTTGAGAAGATTCGCAGCGCGGCGGCTTCGACGCCGGTGAAAATGGGGCCCCCGGTAGCCTGGCGCAAAGGGCCCGTGGCGATGGCACCCGACGATGCGGATTTCAAGGGAGCCGGGGCCTGGCGGCTGACCGTGCCGCCGGATGCGCTGCAGGACGTGCACGACGTGTTTCTCGCCGTCCGCTATGCCGGCGACGTCGGCCGCCTGTACGCCGGCTCAAGGCTGCTCGACGACAACTTCTACAACGGGACGGACTGGGAGGTGGGACTGAACGAACTGCCGCCCGGGGCGGCCGGCGGGGAGCTGCGCCTCGAAATCCTCCCGTTGCGCCAGGACGCCCCGATCTACCTGCCGATGGGCCACTGGCCGGATTTTGGCGGCGCTTCCGAGGTGGCAGGCGTCGTGTTCGTGGCGGCGTATCCCGAGTATGAGGTGACGCTGGCCTCTTCCGCGGCGAAGGGCCCGGCCGGCGCCACCCATCCCTAGCGCGCCCGGCGGGCCGTCGCTCGCTCCGCGGGGCGCCCTAGCGCTCCGCTCCCGATCCCGGACACGGTCCCAGGCCGGCGGGATGCATGACGAGCGCAGGCGTCGGATCGGCGAGCCTGCCGGGCGCCTCGCGCAGCAACGACATGTCCCTTGCGCCGTGCCATTCGTGGGCCACGTCACGCATCACGAGGGCGTGGTCAAATTCCACCGAGCCCCTGGGAAACCGCCCCTCGTCCGAGAAATAGCTCGACCGCACCTCGGCCACCGAGAACGGATGAACCCGCCATTCCAACGTCCGCAGGACGAGGCCGTCCAAACGCTCGCCGTCGCGCGTGGCCGAGTACCCGAGGCTGCCGCCCTCAAAGAACGCGGAGGCCTCGGCCAGCGAGGCGAAACAGGAGGTGCGGGGAAGCGACGGCGCGTCGTCGCCCACGACGCTCAGGTCCACCGCGCCGTCGAGCGACTGCATCGAGAGCGAGATGTGGCTTCCCGTGTCCTCGACGAGGAAGCGGGCCGGATGGTGCTCCCCCGGGAAGAGACGCCCCCCCACGAGGCGATTGAGCACGGAGCTGGTGTCCCGCCGCGGGATGAAGACCCCCTCGCGCAGCGCCCCGTCAGGCTCCCTCCATTCGACGGCGACCCGGTGGGCCGCGTTCTCGCTCGAGACGCCCAGGAGCCCGGGCAGCCCAGACGGCCGAATCTGCTCCAGGCGGATGAGGCAGATCCCGACAAGGGCATGGCCCGCGTGCAGCTTTGGCCTGAAGGGATGCGGGAGCATCCTCTGCACCGCCGCCGGGTCCGCCCTAAAATTGACGAGAAGGCGCCGCCTGATGACGCCCTTGATGACGGGAATGCGCATGGGTTCTGCCTCCTGGCGTGTCGGCTCCCTCCCCTAGGCAGGCGGGGGCTGGGCCGTCGGGCCGCCGCCCCAGGGCCGGCGAAGCGCAGCGGGGGCCGCGACAGGGACCAACGGAGCGGCGACGGCCGTGAGGTGCATAGTGGTGCCCATTCGGTTCCACGCTATAGTAACACTTTCGTGGGAAGTTGCTGCACAATTCATCGGAGAGGGCGCCTCCGGCCCCTCGCTGGAGGGGTCCCGGCCGCGCGCTAGACGCCGCCGGGCACGCCGTGGCGCAGCGACCAGACCTGCCTGGCCTGTGCGATCGTGTCGGCCAGCACCGACGGCGTGAGCGCCTGTTTGGGATCGTCGCCGATCCCGTGGCTCGGGCTCACGTGCGCCTCGATGCAGAGGCCGT
>CAYNLL010000101.1:0-9307 GCA_964398015.1 uncultured Opitutaceae bacterium
TGCCCGCAGCCAACGACATTCGCAAAGGTCAGGTAATCAAACATAACGGCGAGCCCCACCTCGTCATGGAGACGCAGCACCGCACGCCCGGAAACCTTCGGGCCTTTGTGCAGGTGAAGATGCGCAACCTCCGCTACGGCAAGGCCCTCGACCAGCGTTTTGCGTCAACGGACACCATCGAGGTGCTCCCGACCGACCGGCGCACCCTCGAGTTCAGCTATGCGGACCGCGACACGTACGCCTTCATCGATCCCTCAACCTTCGACCAGATCGAGCTGAGCGAGCAGACCCTTGGAGACGTGAAGAACTACCTGACGGCGGGCGGCAAGGTCGACGTCCTCTTTGTCGACGACAAGCCGCTGACCGTCGAGCTCCCCTCCGCCGTCAACCTGAAGGTCATCGAGTCGGCGGAAGGAATCCGGGGCGACACGACCAGCAACGTGCAGAAGCCGGCGAAGCTCGAGACGGGCCTGGTGATCCAGGTGCCGCTCTTCGTTAAGGAAGGCGAGCTCGTGCGGGTCAGCACCGCCGACGGCGCGTACCTCGGCCGCGCCTGAGGCGCCGCCCTGTCAGGCCACCCTCGCCCAGAGCACCTTCAGGTAGCGACTTTCCAGGCAGTTCGAATAGACCGGGTGGTCCGGCCCCGGGCCCGTGCATCCGAGGAACTGGAGGCGCCTGTTGAGCCGGTGCGCGGCCTTGATCACGTGCTGCTCGAAGTCCTCGAGGCTGAGCAGCCCCGAGCAGGAGCAGGTGACGAAGATGCCGCCGGGCTTCACGAGCCCGAGGGCGAGCTGGTTGAGGTCCTCGTATTTCTGGCGGCCCTCCCAGTTGCCGTGCGCGTCGCGCGTGAAGATGAACTTCGGAGGATCGAGGACGACAAGGTCCCACGTCTCCTTGTTCTTGTACATCTGGCGGGCGTAGGCGAACGCGTCGGCGTGCACGAGGTTGATCCGCACCTGGTTCAGGTAGGAGTTGCGGCGCGCCTGCGCCACGGCGAGCTCGTCCAGGTCGACGCTCGTCACCTCGGCGGCCCCGCCCAGCACCTTCGCGCAGAGCGAGAAGCCCCCGGTGTAGCAGCACAGGTCGAGCACGCGCGCCCCGGCCGCAAACCTCGCGACGGCCTTGCGGTTTTCGCGCTGGTCGCAGAAGAAGCCCGTCTTGTGGCCTTCGGCGAAGTCGACCTCGTAGCGCACCCCGTTCTCGCGGATCTTCACCGCCGCGGGCGCCGCCGCGTTGGTCTCGTTGAAGGCGGAGGGTTTGATGCCCTCAAGGCTCCCCAGGTCGTGGTCCACGTGGACGCGGGCGAACTTCGTCCCCGCAAGCTCGTGCAGCAGCGGCAGCCACCCGGGAAGCCGCTGCGCGACCCCGAGGCTGAACACCTCGCACAGGAGCACGTCGGCGTACCGGTCTATCGTGAGCCCGCTAAGGCCGTCACCGTCGGAGTTGACCAGGCGGTAGGCGTCGGTCTCCGCGTCGAGCTTGAAGAGGTCGCGGCGCAGCGCGACGGCGCGACGGATCGCACCCTCGAAGTAGTCCTCGCCGATCGGGCCTGCGCCGTGGGCAACGACCCGGAGCGGAATCTTGGCGCGGGGATTGAAGAGGCCCGCCCCCACGGGCTCCCCGTTCTTGTCGTACACGTTCACCCAGTCGCCCGGCCGCGCGTCCGGGGAGACCTTGCCCAAGAGCCGCGGGAAGATCGCCGGCTGGAACGTGACGTACTTGAGCTGGGCCCAGGGCCTCGGCCAGGAGGACCTGTCCAGGGTGTCGGAGGCGGGCCGCTCCGCCGGCGTTGATCTGGGCATGGGATCCAGCGTAGCCTCCCGACCCCGCCCGCCAATAAGATTACGGCTCCGGGCCGCGCACCCCTGATTCTTTTGAATCCAAACGCCCCCTGAGCCGACACTCATCCCTGAACCCAGCTCCACCCATGCCCTCCCTCCACGCCACCGCGCTCATCCCCTTCCTCGCCGAATCGCGCGCGCCCCTCTACTTCCTGATGACGATTCCCATCGTCGGGATGATCTTCGCCCTGCTGGTGGTCGCCCTGACCGCCCATTTCCGCGACCGGGAGCAGCTGCGCAGGCATGAGACAGCCCGCCTCGCCCTGGAAAAGGGGCAAGCCATCCCGGTCTTCTCGGACGCGTGGAATGCCAACGTGCCGAGGCCCGCGCGGCAGAGGAGCTGGGTCGGCCTCATGATCGGCGGCTTCGTCAACCTGGCTGTGGGCGTCGGGGCCTACATCATGCTGTGCTCGATACAGGGCGCCTACGAGGCCCGCTGGTTCGGCATGATCCCGGGTCTGATCGGCGTGGCGCTCCTGCTGAGCGCGTTGATTGTTGGCCTGACTTCCCGCACACCGACCGACTCAGGCGATCCTCCGCCCGTGTCGTGACCCCATCCGATTCCGAACTCATCGCACGTTGCCTTGCCGAGGAAGAAACGAACGGGTTCGGGGAGCTTGTGCGACGCCATCAGTCGGCAGTGCGCGGCTTCCTTCGCCACCTGACCCGAGGGGAAGAGGCGCGCGCCGACGACCTGGCCCAGGACACCTTCATCCAAGCCTACCGGGGGCTCGGGCATTTCCGGGGCCGATCCCGGTTTCGAACCTGGCTCCTCGGAATCGCCTACAATCTCTATCGCAACGACCGGCGCCGCGCGAGGGAGGCGCCGCTGCCGGAGTCGGACACGGCAGCGGCGCCTGCGGTCGGGCCCCTGTCGGATCTTGTCCACGACCTGGCCGGCGCCCTGGCCGCGCTCCCGAGCGACGAGCGGCTTGCCCTCAGCCTGAGCCTCCAGTTCTCTCTCACCCATGAGGAGATCGCCTCAACGACCGGATGGCCGCTCGGCACGGTCAAGACCCACCTGTCTCGGGGCAAGGAGCGCCTCAGGGAACTGTTGTCGGCCTGGAACCCACGCCCATGACTCCGGATGACTCCAACCGCCTCGAGGCGCTCCTGCGCGAGGGCCTGCCTTCCCCCGAGGTGCCCGACGACGGGTTCACCGAGCGCGTGGTTGCCGCCCTGCCACGGCGTCGGAGCGCCGCCCCATCCCGAGCCGTCCTGCTCTCCCTGGTCTGGGTTTGCGCCGCGGTCGGATCGAGCGCCGCCCTTTGGAACCTGGCGTTTTCGGATGAGATTGCGGACGCGGTCGCGCGGATCGACCTGCCGTCAACGGACCTCGTTGTGAATCCGTGGACGGCCGTGGCCTTCACAGGAGCGCTCGTCTCCTACGTGTATGCGCTTCTTGCGGCCCGCGCCGCGAGCAGGCCCTGAAACCTGGGCGTCAGGCCACGCGCTCGACGATCGCCGGGGGCGGCGTCGGGCGCTTCGGCGCGAGGCGGTAAGCGTTCTTGAAGTACTCGAGCGCCTGCTCGAGCTTCGCCTCGTCGTTGTAATGGATCATCATCAGGGGCTCACCCTGCTTCACCTGGGTGCCGACCTTCTTGATTTCCGAAACGCCGACTGAATGGTCCACCTTGTCGTGCGCCGTTTCCTTGCCGGCGCCGAGGAGATGGACCCCTCGGGCGATCATCGCGGCATTGATGGTGTGCACATAGCCCCTCTTCGGGGCCGGTAGCTTGCGGATGTGCCTTGCCTGCGGAAATTTCTCAGGATGGTCGATGAACGAGGTGTCGCCGCCCTGGGCGCGGACCAGTTCCTTGAACTTCTCGAGGGCCGATCCGTCCGTGAGGTGGCGCTGAACCGTCTGCTTCGCGGAAAGCGTTGATCCTGCGACACCTGCAAGGCGGACGATCTCCATGCCGAGCTTGAGCACGAGCTCCTTGACGTCCTCGGGGCCCTCGCCCCTCAGCAGCTGGATGGCCTCCTTCACTTCGAGCGCAGTGCCGACCGAGTCCCCCAGGGGCTGGTTCATGTCCGTGACAAGGGCGACGCAGCGGCGCTTCATGGAGCGCCCCACGCGGGTCATGGAGCGCGCCAATTGCTTGGCCTGCTCCAAATCCTTGATGAACGAGCCGTTGCCCCACTTTACGTCGATGACGAGGCCTTCGGCGCCCTCCGCGAGCTTCTTGGAAAGCACGCTTCCGGTGATCAAGGGGAGGCTGGGAATCGTCCCCGTGTCCTTGCGCAGTTCGTAGAGCTTTGCGTCCGCGGGGGCGAGGTCCTCATTCTGAGCGACGATCGCCCCGCCAATCTTTGCGAGCTGCGCGGCAAACTGCTCATTGGTCTGATGGCCCTTGAACCCGGGGATTGAGGCGAGCTTCTCGAGCGTGTTGATCACGTAGTCATGCTCCACCCCGCACATCATGGGCACCACGACACCCGAGGCCATGGCCAACGGGACGAGCACCAATGCCGTCTTGTCGCCCACCCCGCCCGTCGAATACTTGTCGATCTTGGGCTTTGCGATGTGGGAAAGGTCGATCACCTCGCCGGAGAGCATCATCTCCTCGGTGAGGTCCGCAGTCTCCTGCGCCGACATCCCCGAAAAGTAAATGGCCATGGCCAGCGCGGCCAGCTGGTGGAGCGGCATTTCCCCGTCGAGCGTGCTGTCAATGATGTACCGGATCTCCTCCTGTGTGAACTCTCCCCCGTCTCTCTTCTTCTCAATCAAGAAGTTAAACGTGGGTTTTATGAATCGTCTTGCAGGGATTGTGCGTTTGCTCGTCATGGAGTGGATGGGCGGGAGAACTGGGGCCCGAGACCGGGAAAGCGTACGAGCCAATATACTTCCATAATAATGTCGAGCCAAAACGGCGCAGAGACTCCACGCTTGCGCCTCGGACCCGCCGGATGGTGAAGTGGCGGGATGCGCGTCGCGTTTGACCTGATCGGTGAGCTGGAAAAGGCCCTTCGGGCCGCGGCGGCGCCCGCGGGCATAGACCCGTCGACGTTTGAGCCCGGGGTGCGCACGTCCGAGCCCAGGCACGGGGATTTCCAGGCCAATGGCGTGCTTGCCGCGGCCAAGAGGTCGGGCAAGCCCCCCCGGCCCATGGCGGAGGCGCTCGTCGCCAGCCTGCCGGCGGGGCTCAACGAGGGCTTTGAGGTCTCGGTGGCAGGTCCCGGCTTCATCAATTTCCGGGCGCGTCCGGCGCTCCTCCTGGCCTGGCTGCGCACCCACAGCTCGGCGGACGATCTTGCAAGGGGAGCCGCCGCGGCCCATTCCGGCGAGAACTGGGTCGTCGACTACAGCTCGCCGAACACGGCGAAGCAGATGCACGTCGGCCACCTGCGCTCCGCCGTCATCGGCGAGGCGATCTCGAGGCTTCTCTCCTTCACCGGGGCGCGCGTCGTGCGCGACAACCACATCGGCGACTGGGGCACGCAGTACGGGAAACTCATCTGGGCCTGCAAGCGCCACATGGACCCGGCCGCGCTGGGGAGGGACCCCATCGAGGAGTTCGAGCGCCTCTACAAGCTCGGCAACGCCGCGGCCGAGGCCGACCCGGCGGTCATGGAGGAGGCGCGCGCTGAGCTCGTGAAGCTGCAGGCGGGCGACCCCGAGAATCTTTCGCTCTGGAGAAGCATAAACGAGGCCAGCCTCGCGGCCTTCCAGCGCATCTACGACCGGCTGGGGATCCGCTTCGACGAGACCCTCGGGGAGAGCTTCTACAACGACAAGGTCGAGCAGGTGTACCTCGAGCTCAGGGAGACGGGAGTGTCGTCGGAAAGCCTCGGGGCGCAGGTCGTTTTCCACCCCGAGCACCCGAGGTTCAAGAACCAGCCCCTGATCGTGCGCAAGTCGGACGGCGCGGCAAACTACGCGACCACGGACCTGGCCACGATCCGGTACCGTGCCGAGCACTTCCACGCGAACGTGATCCTCTACGTTGTCGACAAGCGTCAGTCGGATCACTTCGAGCAGCTGTTCCTGACGGCGAGCAAATGGTTTGGGAGGCGGGGCTGGGCCCTGCCGCGCCTCGAGCATGTCGACTTCGGAACGGTCCTCGGCGAGAACGGCAAACCCCTAAAGACGAGGACGGGCGACAACATCAAGCTCAGGGACCTGCTCGATGAGGCCGCCGAGCGCGCCTTCGCGCTGGTGACCGCGAAGAGCCCCGACTTCCCCGAGGCCGAGCGCAGGGCGATCGCCGAGATCGTGGGCGTGGGATCCGTGCAGTACGCGGACCTCTGCCAGAACCGGTCGAGCGACTACGTCTTCTCCTGGGACAAGATGATATCGCTGGACGGGAACACCGCGGCCTATCTCCTCTATGCCCTGGCCCGGATCCGCTCGATCTTCAGGCGCCACGGCCTGGTCTGCGGGGACCCCAAGGCCGAATCGGGCGCCGACGAGCCCGCGACCGAGGGCGAGGTCGCGCTCGCCCGCAAGCTGCTCAAGTTCGCCGACGCGGTGCGGCTGGCCACCGAGACGCTCAGCCCCCACTTCCTCTGCCTCTACCTGTACGAGCTCGCGGGCGAATTCAGCACGTTCTACAACGCCGACAAGGTGATCGTCGACGAGCCCGTGGTGCGCGCGCGCAGGCTCCTCCTGTGCGCCCGGACGCTCCTCATCCTCGAGACGGGCCTCGGCCTCCTGGGCCTGCGCCCCCTCGAGCGCATGTGAGGAAAACGCGCTTGCCGCCGCGGGAGCCGACGCCCACCCTACGCGACACATGGCCACGCAGGAGTTCTACATTCGCGAGGCATCGGAGACGGAGGCCCGCGGCCCCTTCAACATGGAGCAGCTGGTCTCCCTGGCCGAGACCGGCCAGGTGTCGTTCGAGACGCTCTGGTACGACCCCACGGTCGAGGACTGGGCCGCGATCGGCGCCAACGACGAGCTGAGGGGCGCCCTCTTCCCCGAAAAACGGAAGCTCCGCATGAAGGCGAGGGAAGCCATTCCCCAGTCCAGGCAGGGCGACTCCCTCCCGCCGATAACCGTCGCCGACATGCTTGCCGGCGCCGAGGGCAGGACGGCCGACACGAAGGACAAGATCGACCCGGAGATCGCGCAGGCCAAGGCCGCGCGGATCGGGTTGTGGTCGGCTGTCGTCTGCCTCGTCCTGCTTGCGGCCGGCGAGGCGCTGCCCG
Organism: uncultured Opitutaceae bacterium; assembly: GCA_964398015.1. Lineage (GTDB taxonomy): Bacteria > Verrucomicrobiota > Verrucomicrobiia > Opitutales > Opitutaceae > Palsa-1447. The sequence goes on from CAYNLL010000101.1 coordinate 6,993, forward strand.
CGGCCGATGCGATCGCGGCCCTCGACCTCAACAAGATATTGGACCAGCCGCTCGTCTTCCTGGGCGCGATCGACGTCTTCATCGCGACCATGCTGGGCCTCGGGGTCGTCACCTTCTACCCCGTCGTCCGCTTCAGGGCCGCGGCCGGGCTGGGCCTCTACGGGTTCGTCTTCTTCGCGCAGGGGCAGAGCCTGCCCATCCTCGAGCTCCTCGGCGGGTCGGTGGGGCTGTACTTTGTGACGGTGTTCGTGGACCTGCTTCCCGTGGCGATTGTCTCGGCCCTCGGCCTGGCCGGAACGGCGGGCGTCGCCTACACGCTGCTGAACGCCTGAGATGCCGCCGCAGGGTCTTCGGGCGCGCCTCACGCGCCTTTGGCAGAGGGACATCTGGCAGACGACGCTCCGGACGGACCGCTCTCCAAAGAGCTGGCTGTACGCCCACTTGAGGGTCGTCTCCATCCTTTACTCAACGTTCTTCCAGACGAAGACGGCGAGCCGGGCGGCGGACCTAAGCTTCAGCTCGATGATCGGCCTCGGGCCGCTGACGGCCATCGCCATCCTGGTGGCCTCGACGATCTTCGGGGGCCGCAACCCTCACCTCGCCGTCGACCTGCTCCAGCGCCTGATCAGCTTTGTCGCGCCGCAGCTCGACCAGTATGACTCCCTCAACATGAACGGCCCGGTGCCGGTGAACCCGGACTTGGTCGCGCTGATCGACGGCTTCATCGCGGGTGCCCGCTCGAGCGCGCTGGGGGTCGTGGGGGCCCTCTCGCTCGTCCTCATCGTCCTCTTCCTCTTCAAGTCCATCGAGGACGCGTTCAACGACATCTGGGGCGTGCGGCGCGGCCGCACGATCCTGGGGCGCGTCGTCTTCTACTGGGCGATGGTCACGCTGGGCGGCCTGCTCTTCTTCTGCACGGTCGCCCTGGTCGATGTCGGGCACTTCGTGGACCCGTACGTCGGAAGGCTGCCGTTCGGCGCCGAGATCGTGGGGATGGTCGTATGGTCGCTGCCGATCGTCCTGTTCTCCCTCCTGGTCGCCGTCCTGGCCACGTTCTACAGGGTGATCCCCAACACGCGCGTCCGGTGGACGGCGGCCTTCTCGGGCGCGGTGGCGGTCGCCCTCCTGCTGACGGCGAACAACTACCTCCAGTTCCTCTACCTCAGGCGCGTGCTCCTGACCAAGAGCCTGTTCGGGTCCCTGGGGATCATCCCGGTCCTCATCTTCGGGCTCTACGTCTTCTGGCTCTTCGTCCTGATCGGCGGCCAGATCAGCTACGCGGTTCAGAACGTCGACATGCGCAATAGCAAGCTCGCGTGGGGGCACCTGAGCACCGCCAACCGCGAGAGGTTCTCCCTCGCGGTGCTGATGGCGATCTGCCGCCGGCTCTACGAAGGCCAGCCGCCCATTTCGGTCTCCGAGCTCTCGGCCGCGGTGCGCCTGCCGGACCAGGTCCTAAACGAGTGCCTCAACCTTGTCGTGGACCTCGGGTTCGTCGTGGCGGTGCCGCCTGCCGAGGGCGCCCCTTCGGCGGACGTGCGCTACAGGCCCGCGCGTCCGCTCGGCCAGATCAGCCTCCTCCAATTCAAGACGGCCGCGGACAACCACGGTGCCGACCCGGCCGGCGACTCGCTCGGCTGGAGCGACCCCATTGTCAGCGAGTTCGGCGAGGCGCTGGGGGCCGTGGGCAAGGACGCCTTCTTCAGCAAGTCGGTGGAGGAGCTCCTTTCGGTCAAGACGGAGGGCAAATAAAGCGTTGCCAGAGGCACGGGGGAACCTAGCCTCGGATCCCTTTTACCCACATGATTTCTTGGATACAGAGAACATTCCAGCAGCACTTCAAGGTCGTCTTCGGCGTCATCTTGGCGGTCACGGTGCTCTCCTTCGTCTTCACCATCGGCTCGACTCCCGGGATCGGGCGGGCCGACCACCGCGAGGTGACCCAGGATTTCTTCGGCCACAACCTCGCCTCCCAGGAGGAGAAGGACAGGATCGGCGAGGACGCCAGGATGAGCGCGACCCTCAGGTACGCGGGCGCGGTGAGCGCGGACCAGATGCAGTTCTACGCGTTCCAGCGCCTCGCCGCCCTCCATATCGCCGACGAGATGCGCCTCCCGGCCACGACGCCCGCCGAGCTCTCGGACTACATCCAGAGCCTGCGCATGTTTCAGGGCCAGGACGGCCGGTTTGACGCCTCGCGCTATGACGCGTTCCGCAATTCACTGAAGGCGGGGCGCGGCACGACCGAGGGCGACATCGTGCGCGTCCTCTCCGAGGACATCAGAGCCGACAAGATCGAGGCCTACCTGGGCGGC
>CAYNLL010000102.1:0-9253 GCA_964398015.1 uncultured Opitutaceae bacterium
GGCCTATGAGGATGCCGCCGGAAAGCGCACGGTGCACGTCCCGAGGAACGAGGCCGTACGCAAGGCGCTCCGCCCGGTCTTCGCGCGGTACCCCGGATGGGCGGAGGACATTTCCGCGGTGCGCAAGTTCGGCGATCTGCCGACGAACGCCAGGCACTACGTCGCCGGGATGGTGAAATCACTCCTCGACGTCGCTTACAGCGGCGAGCCGTGGCCCAGGGCGCTCCCCAACCTCCGCTACCTGGGAGTCGGGCCAGGGCCATCGCAGATCATCAAGGACGTCCCGGCGACGACGGAGCTTGTGGCTCTCGCCCGATCGGCGCGCGCCGCCTAGAAATCCTGCAAGCGCCCCTCGCCCGGGCCGCGGTGCGGCTCCAGGTTCGCCAGCACCTCGCCGAGAAGGTAGATGGAGCCCGTCACCACGATCACATCCTCCTCGGACCCGGCGGTGCAGATTCCGGGCGCCGGGAAGAGCCCGCCGACGGTGTCCCTGAAGGACTTCCCTCGGAAGCTCCCCGGGATCAGCGCCTCTAGCTCGGCGTGGCTCGACGCGCGCGACTGGCCAGGAACGACCAGATGCACCTCCCGGCAGTGCCGGCAGAGGACCTCGATCAGCGGGCCCGCCCTCGCCGCTCCCAGCGCTCCCACGATCGCGACCGGCGCGCGGCCGCTCTCAAGCCGAAGGCTCGCGAGGTTGGCGTCCAGCACGCCGGCCCCCTCGGGGTTGTGGGAGGCGTCCAGGATCACCAGGCGGCCGCCGATGCGGGCGCGCTGCCACCGGCCCGGCCAGTCGACCGATCGAAGGCCCTCGGCAACCGACGCGGCGCCGACCCCGAATCCCGAGGGCAGGAGGCCGGCCGCGAGAGAGGCGGTCGCCGCGTTCCATCGCTGGTAGTCACCCTCGAGGTTTGTCGACGGATAGCGCCCGACATCATCCCCGAACTCCTCCCTGACCGAGACCAGCCGGGCGCCCCTCGACGCGGCGACGCGGCGCAGGGTGTCCTCAGCCTCGCGGGGCACGCGGCCGATCACCACCGGGCGCCCGGCCTTGATGATCCCCGCCTTCTCGGCCGCGACGGCCTCGAGCGTGTTTCCCAGAAGCTCGCAGTGGTCCAGCCCGATCGATGTGACGACGCTCACCTCCGGCTCGACGACGTTGGTCGCGTCCAGGCGGCCGCCGAGGCCGACTTCGATGACGTTGAACTCGCAGCGCTTCCTCGCAAACTGCAGGAACGCCATCGCCGTCATGAATTCAAAAAAGCTCGGCCGGTCGTCGATCCCTCCCTCCTCGCCGATCCTGTCCGCGAGCGGCTGGAGCTCCGCCACGTACGCGGTGATCTCCTCCTCAGAGAGGAGCGCCCGGTTCACCTGGATGCGCTCCCCCAGGCGGACCAGGTGCGGCGAGGTGTACAGTCCGGTCCTCCTGCCCGCCGCCCTCAGGATCGACTCGAGCATCGCGCAAACCGAGCCCTTCCCGTTTGTCCCGGCAACGTGGACGCACGGAACCGCCCTCTCCGGATGCCCCAGCAGGCCCGAGAGGATGCGCATCCGGTCGATGCCAAACTTCACCCCTCCCGCCTTGAGGCTGAAAAGGTACTCCTGGATAGCCGGATAGCCGGCCAGCAGCGGCTCGGTCCTCATGTTCCAGCCGGAATCAGGCGCTCGCGGAAACCGGTTCCTTCTTCAGGTACAGTGCGGAAAGGATGTCCCTGAGCCGGTCGCGCATGTCGATCCGGCTGACTATCTGGTCGATCAGGCCGTGCTTCAGCAGGAATTCCGCTGTCTGGAATCCCGCAGGCAGGGTCTGCTTGGTCGTGTCCTTGATCACGCGCGCTCCGGCGAAGCCGATCAGGGCGCCGGGCTCCGCGAGGATCACGTCACCTAGAGTCGCGAAGCTGGCGGAGACGCCCCCCATAGTCGGCTGGGTCAGGATGGAGATGTAGGGCAGCCCGGCCTGGGCGAGCCTTCCGAGGGCCGCGCTCGTCTTCGCCATCTGCATCAGCGAGTAGATGCCCTCCTGCATCCGGGCCCCGCCAGACGAGCTGACGATGATGCAGGGTATCCTCTTCTCGAGGGCGTCCTCGATGGTCCGCGTAATCTTCTCGCCCGCGGCCGAGCCCAGCGAGCCGCCGCAAAAGCGGAAATCCATCACCGCGATCGAGACCGGGATGCCGTGGATTGATCCCGTCCCGCAGACCACCGACTCCGAAAGTCCGCTGTCGCGCTGGTTGCGCTTTATCCGGTCAGGGTACGCCTGGGAGTCGACAAACTTCAGGGGGTCGTCGTAGCGGACGCCGGCGTTTAGCTCCACGAAAGAGGACGGATCGAGCAGCCGAGAGAGCCGCTGGCGCGCGCCAATCGGAAAATGGTGCCCGCTCTTGGGGACCACCATCTGGTTGTCCTCAATCTCCTTGTTGAAGAGGATTTCGCCTGTAACCGGATCCTTTGTGTAAAGGCCCTCAGGAATGTCCTTCTTCTTCGTCCTGCGAACCGAGTAGGTCGGCTTGTCGAAATGCATGAATCGTGGGGAGTCGGAGGGTGCCCCTCCCCCGGGGGGGGTGGCAACCGAATTCGGGGCCTCAGCGGTAGGTCACCTTCCGCAGGAAAAGGCCTTGTGGTGGAGCAGTTTGGATGCGCGCCGTGCGGTCTCCGGACACAAGGAATTGCCTGAGGTCCTCCTGGGTCATCTTGCCCTCGCCCACAGCCACCAGCGCGCCCACCAGGCGGCGCACCATCTTGTACAGAAATCCGTCGGCCTCGGCCACCACGCGCACGTGGCGCCCCCTTGCGGAGACCTCCAGGCGCCGCAGGTCCCGGACGGTGTCGGCTGCATCGTCCGCCTCCGCCCCGTTCAGGGCCGAGAATGCCTTGAAGTCGTGCTTGCCCACCAGGACCGCCGCCGCCGCCTTGATCCTCCCTAGATCCAGCGGCTTCATGACCACCCAGCAGTAGGGGCGGGTGAACGGGTCGGTGTCGCCCAAGTGGATGTGGTATGAGTAGCGCTTGCCGGTCGCCGAGAATCGCGCGTGGAAACGCGCCGGAGCGACGCGCACGGAGATGATCTGGAGCGCGCGGTCCAGCCTGTGCCTCATCGCGGCCGCGAGCTTCTCCGGGCCGTGCGCCCACGACGCGTCAAAATGGAACACCTGCCCCGCAGCGTGGACGCCGGCGTCCGTCCGCCCGCTGGCGTGGATTCGGGTGGGCACGCCCAGCACTTCGGCAAGGCGCGCCTCGATAACGTCCTGGATCGCACCCCCACCCGCCTGGCTCTGCCAGCCGGTGTAGCCGCTCCCGTCGTAGGCGCAGAGGCATCTCCACCGCTTCATGCGTCTTCCTCCTGCTCGTCGCGGGGAGCAATGCGGCTGTCCAGAAAGTCCTGGAGGATGAGCGTCGCTGCCCTGGAGTCTACAAGCCCGCTCTTGCGCACCGCCCTGCGCCGCGCGGGCGCAATTGTCGACTCCGCCTCATAGCTCGTCAGGCGCTCATCGACGAGGTGCACCGGCAGTCCGAACTCCGCCTTTATCCTGAGCGCGAACGCCTCCACCTCCTTTGCCTTCGGCCCGGAGGACCCGTCCATGTTGAGCGGATGCCCCAGGATGACGTCCGTGGCACGCCGGTCCCTCAGCACCGCCGCAAGCCCCGCCCACTGGCGCAACGGGTCCGGAGCGACGAGGGCGGGCAGCGGCGTCGCTACGCCGATCTCGTCGCCATAGGCCAGGCCGATCCTTCGCGACCCGAAATCGATGCCGATGCAGCGCATGATGACGACGGCCTCAGGCAGCAAGCTCCGGATGGGCCACGGCGTAGCCGCGCGCCGCGGCGGCAAACGCCGCCTTGAGGCGGGAGGTCACGGTCTGCGGGCCCACCTTGAACGCGACGCCGTCGATCTCGGCGACGGGCACGATGTCCTTCGTGGTCGACAGCAGGAAGCACTCCTCCATCGCGCGCACGTCGGCGGGCAGCACCGTGCGCTCCGCACCGGCGATGCCCACCGAGGCCGCGATGCCGCCCAAGAGAAGGCTGCGGGTGATCCCCCCGAGTATCCCCGCGGCCAGCGGCGGTGTGACAAAGCCGCCGTCCTTCACGAAGGCGATGTTGGAGACGGCGCATTCCGTGATCTCGCCCGCCAGGTTGAGCATAACGACCTCGTCGGCGCCGCGGGCTCGCGCCTCGCGCAGGCACAGCAGGTTGTTGAGGTAGTTGCCCGTCTTCCACCCCGGGTTGAGGCTCTCGACGGGATTCCTGCGGAGGTCGACGGCCGTCGAGAGGCGCAGTCCGTTCGCCTCCTTTTCCGGGGCAAGCTCCGGGCAGGGCTGCACCAGCAGCACAAAGTCGGTCTTGTCCGCGAGCGCCGTGTCCAGGCCAATCGCTCCCGCGCCTCGCGTGACCTGCAGGCGGATGTACAGCTCGCCCGCGGACGGGACCCTCGCCCTGTAGGCGGCCACCGCACGCCGGATCTCGCCAAGTATGTGCTCTGGCGTGAACTCAAGGATCATGTGCAGTGCGCGAGCCGAGGCGCGCATCCGGGCCCAGTGTTCCTCCCATGCGAATATAATCCCATGGTAGGTCCGCCAGACCTCGTAGATGGCGTCTCCATATAGGAATCCCCTGTTGAGCGGGGAGATCGACGGCTCCGACGCGGCATGCAGCCGGCCGTTCGTGTTGGCCTGAATATAATGGGTGGGCATGGGAGGCGGGCGTGCAAAACAAACGGCCCCCGCCTACAAAGCGGGGGCCGGTCGACGCTGGCAAGACTGCGGTGCCTCAGGCCCGCGCTTTGACCAGCCCCAACGCCTTCTTGATGTTCTGCACGCTCGGAAGGGAGATTCCGAGCGCCTTGGACACCTGCGAGCCCGTCTTTCCGGATTCCACGAGCTTCTTCACGCTGGCACGCGTCTCATCCGTGATCACCGCGCGGCGGCGGCGCTTCGGCTTCGCACCGCCCGCCTTGGCGGCCTTCCCCCGGCGGCCCTTGGCCGACGAGCCGGAGCCCGCGGCGGCCTTCAGGGCCCTCGTGAACTCATTTATCGAGTCGAAGCCGTACTTTATATGCAACGAAGCCAGCTCCTTATGGAGTCCCTTGGCGATCGATTTCTCGAGCGTCAGGATCTTGGCCTTCGTTTCCTCAAGTTCCTTAATCTGTTTTGTTACCATAGTCCGATGACCGTGTAATTAATTTCACTATATAGCAAGCCTCGTGCATATATTTGTGGCCCCGTATAATATCCTATACCAACGGAAGGTGGATTTCCTCGACGCAGCCGCGGAACACAATATCAGGCATTCATGGAGCCCATGGGCAAACCGAAAGAGGCGTCGTTCGCGACGGGCACGCGCCTCTTCGTCCGCATCCTGGCCATCTCGCACGCCGTTGCGTTCGGCTCGTTCTGGGTGCAGGAGCGCGGCCTCGTCGGGCCCGACGGCATCCTTCCGGCGGACCAGTTCTTTGCGGCGGCCCACGACCAGCTCGGCCGGTCGGCCTGGTTCGATGTCCCGTCGCTCTGCTGGGTGTTGGGCACCGGCCCCTCCGTCGACGCGCTGTGCGCCCTGGGAATCCTGCTGGCGGTGCTGCTCTTCCTCGGGATCGCCCAGCCCCTTTGCCTTGCCCTGCTCTGGGCGTTCTACCTTTCGCTCGTCTCCGCCGGCCAGACTTTCTTCGATTTCCAATGGGACTCCCTCCTTCTCGAAAGCACGCTGGTGGCCGTCTTTCTCGTGCCGTGGACGCTCTCTCGCGCGCGCCGCGCCGTCGATCCCCCTCCCCTGGCCCGCTACCTCGCGTGGTGGCTTCTCTTTCGCCTCATGCTGCTCTCGGGCGTCGTGAAGCTCACAAGCGGCGACCCGACCTGGAGGCACCTGACGGCCCTCACCTTCCACTACCAGACCCAGCCGCTGCCCTCCCCTCTGGCGTGGTACGCACAGCAGCTCCCCGTCTGGTTCCAGAAGCTTTCCTGCGCGATCATGTTCGTCATCGAAATACTGGCCCCCCTGTGCATCCCGGCTCCGAGGGCCCTCCGCCATGCCGCCGCACTGGCGCTCATCCTCCTGCAGGCGCTGATCGCCGCCACCGGGAACTACGCCTTCTTCAACCTGCTCTCGGTCGGGCTCTGCGTCACGTGCCTGGACGACGCATGGTGGCGACACCTTCCCTGGGGCAGCGGGGACGCGGGAGCCGCAGCTGAGACTGCGGCCCCAAGGCTCGTCCGGGCAAGGCCGACGGCCCTTCGCTGGTTCGCCGCCTTCTCGGTCGGCGTGACCTTCTTTGAAACCGTGGCCTCCCTGTCCCCCGGTGCCGCGGCCTCACCGCTCGTGCGCATGGTGGACGAGGCGGTCGGGCCGTCCCGCAGCTTCAACGACTACGGGCTCTTCCGCGTCATGACCGTGGAGAGGCCGGAGCTCGTGTTCGAGGGCAGCGACGACGGCCGCGACTGGCGCGACTACAGCCTGCCGTACAAGCCCGGCGATCTGGCGAGGGCTCCCCGCTGGGTCGCCCCCTACCAGCCGCGGCTCGACTGGCAGCTCTGGTTTGCAGCGCTGGGGAGCCCTGAGAACAACCCGTGGATCGAGACGCTGTGCGAGAGGCTGCTCAGGGGCGACCGCGCGGTGCTGGGGCTCTTTTCACGGAACCCCTTCCCGGACCATGCCCCCCGCTATGTCAGGGTCGTGCGCTATCGGTACGACTTCACCGATCCCCAAGAGCGCGCGGCCACCGGAAATTGGTGGCGCCGGACGCCCTTGGATTTCTATGTTACGGCGGTGTCCCTCCCCACAGAAACCCGATGACCCCCTCCGGCCGCGACCAGTTCATTGGCCTGCTCAGGGAATCGGTGCTCGGGCGCTCGCTCGTCAAACTGACGCTCGGCAAGCCCGCAGCGATCGACCCCACACTGGAGAATCTCTTCGTGCGGCCGGTCGTGCTGAACTCGGGACCGAAATTCGCCTTTGTCTGGCATCACGCGACCAAGGACATCACGAAGAACCACGACGCCCCGGAGACGCTGCGCCTTCTGGAGCACATCATTGGCTCCGACTTCCTGGACGCCCACCTCTTCACGTCGACGCAGCACGCCCAGCTGGAAACGGGACCCGATCTGGAGCGCCTGCGGATCAGGCCGCACGCGAGCCCGCCGGAGCCCAATCCCGGCAACGACCGCCAGAAGAGGCGCCCCATCGCGGCGCAGGCGCCCTGGCTCAGGGCGCTCGGGGTGACGGACGGGCGCGGCCGGCCGGCTCCCGCCATGACGGACAAGTTCCGCCAGATCGAGAAGTTCGCCGAGATCCTGGAGCACCTCCTCGAGGAGGCGCCCCTGCCGAGCGACCGGCCCCTGCGCGTCTTCGACATGGGGTGCGGAAAGGGTTATCTCACCTTCGCCGCGAGCGAGCTGCTCGGCGCGAGGGCCTCGGTCTGCGGGGTCGAGGTGCGCGCGGACCTCGTCGATTTCTGCTCGGCGACCGCCCTGGCGACGGGGTTTGGCGCCCGCCTTTCCTTTCGCCGGGGCTCCATTGCGGACACCGACGTCGGCTCCGCCGACGTGCTGATCGCGCTGCACGCTTGCGACACGGCCACTGACGACGCACTGGCGAAGGGGATTGCCGGAGGCGCGGCCCTGCTCGTCGTGGCGCCGTGCTGCCAGAAGGAGATTCGCCCGCAGCTGGTGCCCCCTCCGGTGCTGTCGGACGCCCTCAGGCACGGGATCTTTGCGGAGCGCCAGGCTGAGTTCGCCACGGACGCGCTCAGGGCCCAGCTGCTGGAGTGGGCCGGATACCGCACGCGCGTGTTCGAGTTCATCTCCACGGAGCACACGGCCAAGAACATCATGATCGCCGCCGTCAAGGGCCGCCCGGGGGATGAGGCGCTGGCGGGCCGGATACGCGCATTCGCCGCGCATTTCGGGATTCGGCGCCAGGCGCTCGCCGGGCACCTCGGGTTCGCGCTGGCATGAACTGGACTCAGCTTGACTGGAAGGCCCTCGACCGGCTGCGCGACCTGTTTCTCTCGGGCAAGCCGGGTGACGAGCCCTACTGGACCTCCGAGTCCGACCTGGCCAGCTACGACGTGACGTTTGGGGAGCGGATTGGGTGGAAGTGGGACGCGGTCCTGGACGAGCTCGAGCTCCGGCGGTGGAGGCCGCGCGGGGGAACGCTCGTCGACTGGGGCTGCGGCAGCGGGATCGCGGGCCGCCGCGTCATCGGGCGCTTCGGCGCCGGAGCCTTCGATTCCCTCGTGGTCTGGGACCACTCCCCGGTGGCCGCCGTGTTCGCCCACGATGCCGCGCGCAAGGAGTGCGCCGGCCTGGATGTGGCCATGGCGACGCCCGGCTACCTTGGGGGCGTCGAGCCCATAGGCCTGCTCGTCCTAAGCCATCTCCTCAACGAGCTCTCGCCCGAAGCCCTCGAGGAGGTCCGCCGCCTGGCGCGGAGATCGAGGGCCGTGATCTGGACCGAGCCAGGCAACCGCGAGACGAGCCGGAGGCTGGGCGCTCTGCGTGACGAGCTGTCGCGTGGCTCCGCGATTGTCGCACCCTGCACCCACGGCAATCCCTGCCCGGTCCTTGCTCCCGGCAATGAGAGGCATTGGTGCCACCATTTCGCAGCGCCGCCCCCGGCCATCTTTGCGGATTCCAACTGGGTGAGGTTCGGCCAGCGCGCAGGCATCGACCTGCGGAGCCTGCCCTATTCCTTCTTTGCCCTCGACAGGGATTGGGCGGGCGACGACGCCGGCCTGTCGCGCGTGATCGGTAGGCCCGAGCACTTCAAGCCGTACGTCCGCCTGCTCAACTGCAACGCCTCTGGGCTCGAGGTGCTGGAGGTGCCGAAACGCGGCAATCCGGGCCTGTACAAGGAGCTCGACCGGACGCGGCGCCCCCTGGTGTACCGCTGGACCCGTGACGGCGCGAAAGTGACCGGCGGAGCCCGCCTAAGCCCCTGATATGGGGGCCGCCCGCGGTCCGTCACGGACTCGCACGGGGCCCGCCGCCCCGGAACCGTAGGACTTGACTCGCCTCACGCGTTTCGGTGAGATCACCCCTTTCCCTCATCACAACACCATGGGCCAGCAGCTAAACAAGATCATCAAACGCAAACGCCGGGCCGCTTATTTGAAGCGCAAGAAGGCGGCCGCAAAGAAGAAGTAGGCCGTCGCGGGGCGGCAGGCCGCGTGCCGTTCCCCCCACCGGAATGATCAAGGTCGGCCTCATTTCACTCGGCTGCGCCAAGAACCTCGTGGACAGCGAGATAATGGTGGGGCACCTCCACA
>CAYNLL010000103.1:0-9215 GCA_964398015.1 uncultured Opitutaceae bacterium
GACCAGCATATCGAGGGTGCCTTGGACGAGACCAGATTTCTGTGCCATCGTGCTTCATGCCATAGACGGTCTAGGGCTTTTGTCGAGCACGTTATTTAGACCGTCTAAATAGGCTCCATGAGCTACCATGTTTGCACGGAGGGAAAATTAGATCATAATCCGTTGTTTTCTGTTTTCACATTGGGTGGTCCCCAAAGGGTCCATTTAGGAGCACTCCAGCCTCACTTCCGCTCTCGTCTCCGCAACGCCGCGCACGGGGGGGCTAGCGCTGCTTGTTGAGCTCGGCTAAAAGCCTCATGCGCTGGCTTGCCATATCAATCGAGGCCTTCAGATCCTTCATCTGCTCCGAGGTCAGGATCGAGCCCGCCTTTTCTATGATCGCGGCGTCTATCTGGTCCTGCTGCCGGATCACTTCCTCAATGGGCCGGGTGTCCCACAGGACTGAGGTGTCCCCCGGAAACTGTTTGTGCACATCCAGGTAGAGCTGGGCAAGAGCCGTCTCCTGGTTCGGGGCCAAGGGAACGCCGTCGATTGCCATATCGGCCCCAACATTCGAGACGACCTGCATCCGCTGGTCCTTGATCGCCAATGAACCATTGAGCGACTCCAGGCCGGGGGCACCGATCAGCGCGGTGATTTCCTCATTCACAGAGTTCGCTGCCGCGTCCGCCGCGCCGCTGATCTCCTTCAAGTCCGTCATGCCCGACTTGCGGGCGGCGTCCGCGGCGTCGTTTATCGCTTCACTTCGCGCCCGTAGGAGGTTCAGCAGTTGGATCTGCTTTTCCCGGGGGAGATTCAGCGCCGCGATGCCATCGTGATATTTGCTCCAAACATTTCGAAGCAGATACCTGTGCTGGATTTCCGCGAGTTTATCCGCCAAGTCGGCTCTGGCGATGTTGGGCTCTAATCTCCGCGCGGTGACGTCGCTGCTGGATTTCACCATACGTGCGTTGTCCGGCTTCTCAGGCGTCCGAGCCATTGCCTCCATCTGCTCAATAAGGACCCGCTGCTTCTCGGCCATTTGAGCGTTTTCCGCACGGCTCTTACCTAGAATGAGGGAGAGATACCCTAAGCCACCCAACGCGCCCAGAAGCAGCGCCGACAAAATGATGTTCGCCCTTGAGATTGCCATTTCGAGGAGTGATTTTGCCAACCTTTCCGAGTGCAGGAAGAATCAATCCATTGAATCAAAGAGAGATAGTCGCGCCCCAGAATCTGAGCACACCCAGATATATAAATGACATGAAAGGAGCATCCGAGCCCTAAACGGTCCAGTTTCGAACAGGGGTCGCGAAGGAAGAAAAACCTTCCCGATCGGGCTGGCCCTATGGTCCCCAAGCTCGACGGTCGCGCAGGCTCCTACACAAAAAGCACGATCAAGAGCACTATCAGGGCCAAGCCAAGACCGCTGCTGGGATAGTAACCCCAGTTCCTGCTGTGAGGCCAGGTGGGAAGCGCTCCAACAAGGAGCAACAGAAGCAAGATGAGGACGATTGTACTGGTCACGGACGGATCACTTCGTGGCCTTCCACTCACGCTTGGCGCCTTCGGCGGCCCCTCTCGCCACTGCGACGGTTCTCGCCGTGACCGCCCTGGCCATCGATTCGGTGCTTTCGGCTGCCTTCCGGACCTCTTTGACTGTCGAGTCGATTGCGTGCGAGGTCTTGCCCGAGGGGTTGTGCTCGGCGACTGCGCCAACCGCAGTTCCAATCGCGCCGCCGACTACGGCCCCAATCGGACCTCCGACGATCGCCCCAACCAGGGCGCCAGAGCCGCCGATGACCGTCTTCTTGCCGATGGAGATGTGCTTGGCGGACGAATCGGCGACGGGTTCATCGTGGGGTGCTGAAGCGATTGTAGTCATAGAAATCCTGGCTGTTATTGCGAGTGCACCCGTATGGTGGCTAATGGCGGCCGAAGGTTCCGTGCGGGGCGCTGAAACCCTCGATGTTTCAGCCGTCTTCACCGGGGGATCCGAGGCGGATACGCGTTGTACCCCATGGAGCGTGGCCCGCCATCGGCGTCGCACCAAGGGTCCGAATTCAAGCGTTGTGACGGTTCGCGCACCCAAAAGGGCGAGTTTCGGCTCACGAACGGTGCCGCGCCGGCGGGCGCCTACTGGGTGCGCAGCGCGACCATGGGCTCGACGCGCAACGCCCTCCACGACGGAACGGCCACCGACACGAGCGCCACGAGGAACGTGAACAGCGCTGCCGCAAGATAGACTCCCGGATCGGCGGGTTGAAGCGTCTCGAACATTGCCGATGCCATCCGGGCGAGCGCCAGCGCCGAGGTAATCCCCACGATAAGGCCGGCTGCGGCGAATCCCATGCCTTGACGCACCACCATGGCGACCACGTCGATGGGCTGGGCTCCCAGCGCGACGCGAATCCCGATCTCGCCCGTGCGCTGCGCCACGGAATACGCCATCACGCTGTAGAGTCCCATGGCCGCCAGGAGGAGCCCTAGGGCGCCCAGAACGCAGAGGATGCTGGCAGCGACCTTCTGCCCGAAGAGCGAGCCCGACACATACTCGGTCATGGGCTGAGCGTCGAACAGCGTCAGCGCCGGGTCGATTGCGGCCGCCTCATGGCGCACGGCGGCAATCGCGTCCTGCATCGGTCCGGTCGTCCGGACATGGAAGGTGAGGCCATACTCAGGCCGATATTCCTGCCGGATCGGGATATAGAAGAAGGGGGAGACGCCCTCGCTCACGTGGTGAATCTTGATGTCCTTCACGACGCCAACGATCGTGAACCACCTTCCCCATCCGCGGACCTTGCGCCCCACCGGGTCGCCCTGCGGGATGAACCGCTTCGCGAACCCTTCGCTCACAATCATCACGCTCTGCGACTGGGGCCCGTCCCGCAGGTTGAAGTCGCGGCCCTCGACGATCGGAATCCTCATGACGTCGAAGTAACCCGGCCCCACCAGGTTGCGGTAGATCTTCATGTTTTCGCCGGGGTCGGGCTGGTAGCCCTCGACCTCGATGTCCTCCCAGTTGCCGCCGTAGAAGCCGAGCGGCACCGTGTCCGCATAGCTGACGGCGCCGACGCCGGGGTATCCCCGGAGGCGCTCGCTCATCAGCTGGCAGAAGGCATCCGCCTGCTGCTGCGTGTAGCCGCCGGTGGACAGGTTGAATTGAGCCAGCACCTGGCCGTCCGGCGAGAATCCGGGCGCCATGGCGCGAAGGGACTGGAAGCTCCTCAGGAAGATGCCCGCGCCGATCAACGCGACCACAGCCAGGGCCACCTCGGCGACCACCAGCAGGCCGCGGAGGCGATGGGACTTCGCGCCGGATCCGTCGCTCCGTCCGCCCCCCTTGAGCACCTCGTTGACATTGGCCCGGGCCGCCTGAAGGGCGGGCGCCATGCCGGCGAGCATCGCGGCGGCCACCGCCGCCAGGACGGTGAACACGAGGACCTGGCCGACCAACGGGGATTGGATCATCGTGGGTGCGGCGATGGACGGCAGCAGCCAGCGCAGGGCGCCCCTGAGCCATCCGGCGATCACCAGGCCCAGCATCGATCCCGCGATCGCCAGCAGCAGCGACTCGATCAGGAGCTGGCGGGCCAGGCGCCGCGGGCTCGCCCCCAGCGCCAGGCGCGTGCTGAATTCCCGTTCGCGGCCCGTGGCCCGGGCCAACAGAAGGTTCGCCACGTTGGCGCAGACGATCAGGAACAGCACGGCGGACGCGGCCATCAGGATCTCGATGGGCCTAAGCAGCGTTTCCTGGGGTCCAAAATGCCACCGCCACAGCGGAACCACGGTCGCACCGACGCCCTGGTCCTCATAGCCGTTGGCCTTCGCCATGAAGCCCGCGAGCGCCGCGGCCTCGTGACGGGCCTGTTCGAGGGTCACGCCGGGCTTGAGCCGGCCCAGCATCGTGAA
Organism: uncultured Opitutaceae bacterium; assembly: GCA_964398015.1. Classification (GTDB taxonomy): domain Bacteria; phylum Verrucomicrobiota; class Verrucomicrobiia; order Opitutales; family Opitutaceae; genus Palsa-1447. The sequence continues at coordinate 3,892 of CAYNLL010000103.1, forward strand.
GTTGCGCGTCTTGCGGTCTTCCAGCATCCATGTCCCGGTGTGGGTGACCCCGCCGTACATCGCCAGCGGCGCCCAGATTTGATAGTCGAGCCCCGCCTGGGTCCCGTGGAACCCCTCGGAGGCCACGCCGATGACCGTGAACTGCACGCGGTTGATGCGCAGTGTCGATCCTATGGCGGACACGCTTGCGTTGTAGCGCTTGAGCCAGAAGGCGTGGCTTATCACCGCGACGGGGTGGGCGTTTTGCGCGTCGCCCTTCTCCTCCTGAGTGAAGAGGCGGCCCGCCTCGGGCCTCACCCCCAGGACGTCGAAGAAATTTCCGGAAACCAGCTCGCACCAGACCCTCTCGCTCGCGCGGTCGTCGCCCACCGCGAGCGCCCCGCGCCCGATGGCCGCGACATCCATGAGCCGGAGGTGGTCGCGGTAGTCGCGGAAGTCGAGGAACGACGTGGTGAGCGGCGCGGCGCCCGTGGCGCCGTCGTCCGCAAAATTCTCCACGGCCACCAGCCGCGATGAATCCGCGGTCCCGGGAAGGGGATTGAACAGCAGGGGTCGGATCCAGCCGAACGTGGTGGTGTTGGCCCCGATGCCGAGCGCCATCGTGAGGATGATGACGGCGGAAAACCCGGGTGTCTTGGCGAGTTGTCGGAACGCGGATTTCAGGTCGGAGAGCATGGCGAGTCTCGGGAGGTTTTTTTAGCAACCCTCATGCCAAGGGGGTTTCGATGGTTCTTGTGCTTGCATATAAACGCATTGCGATTCCGGTGCCGCCGGCCTCCGGCGCGCGGATATCGCGGAATGGGACGAGGAATTCCCAGAAATGGGAATCTGCCGCATGAGGTGCCGATTCCCCCGGGGTCATTTTTCAATGGCTCCCCTGAAAAGGTCCCCGCTTGATTTTCCCGTGATTTGGCATTCGACCCATTGGGGATTCGGGCATGGTTTCCGATGACGAAACAGCCCGAATCTTAATTGTCGCCGAGCCGTCTCTCCCAGTCCCGGCTCAACAGAACCCAGCCTCCTTCCCATGAAACCCCTCCTCCGTGTCGCCCTGATCTCGATCGCCGCCCAGGTTTGCGCCGCCGTCCCCGCGCAGGCTCAGCCGGATTCATCCCTCCCGCCCTACAAGGTGGTGCGAACGCTGAAGGTCGGCGGCCCGGGAGGCTGGGATTACACGACCGCCGACGCGGACAACCGCCTCCTGTATGTCCCGCGGGGCGACCGGGTCACCGTGTACAACCTCGACACGCTCGCTGCCGCGGGGGTCATCCCGGGAACCCACTCGGTCCATGGCGTCGCGGTGGACCCCGTGTCGCATCACGCCTTCAGCAGCAGCCAGCCCGTGCTGATGTGGGATTCCCGGACCCTCGCCGTCGTGAAGACCATCGCGGTGCAGGGCAACCCCGACGGGATCCTGTTCGAGCCTGCGACGCAGCGAATCTATGTCCTCAGCCACCGCGCCCCTAATGTCACCGTGATCGATGCCGGGAGCGGAGAACCCGTGGGCACCATCGACCTCGGCGGCGCGCCCGAGCAGGCGGCCAGCGACGGGAGCGGCCACGTCTACATCGACGTGGAGGACAAGGACAATGTCGCGGTGGTCGACGCCCGCGCGCTCCGGGTCACGGCGCATTACGGCCTCGGAGGGAAGGGGGGAGGCCCGGGCGCCCTGGCCCTGGACGCCGCAAATCACGTCCTCTTTGCCTTCTGCCATGACCCGGCCGTTGCCGTGATCCTCGATGCCGCAGACGGGCACATCCTCGCCACGCTGCCGATTGGAAAGGGCGTGGATGCGGCCGAGTTCAATCCGGCGACCGGGGAGGCCATCAGCTCCCAGGGCGACGGCACCCTCACGGTGATCAAGGGGGCCGGCCCCTCCCAGTTTGTGGTGGAGCAGACCGTGGCGACGAAGTCCGGCGCGCGGACCTCCACATTGGACGCTAAGACGGGCCATGTCTTCCTCGTCACCGCGGACAGGGTGGCGCCGACGCCGGCGCCGACCGCGTCCCCCGCGTCCCCGGGCGCGGCGGCTCCCGCGCCACATTGGGAGAGGCCGAAGATGGTGCCCGATTCGTTCACGATACTCGAGGTCGCGAGGTAAGGGCGGGTGAGGCCCGCGGAGGTGAGCGGGGCCCCGTTTTTGGGACGCCGGAATCTCATTATTGGGAAGATTGTTCCCGTGTCGCGTTTGCAAAGCGTTCCAACATGTTTTCTTTCAGCGGCTAAGGGGACGGTCATGTCTGGCACGGGCCATGCAAAAATTGTGGAGGATTTCCCAGCTGCTGCCCCGAAAAGGGCCCTTTATGAACGATCTCAGGCTTGCGCTCCGCATTCTGCTCAAGTCCCCGGGTTTCGCCCTCATCTCCATCGCGACCCTGGCCCTGGGCATCGGCCTGAACACCTCGATGTTCAGCCTGATGGACCTGCTGCTGCTGCAGCCGCTGAGCTATCCCGACAAGGACCACCTCGTGCGCGTCTACCGGACGACGCCCCAGGTGAACAATGCCGCACACAGCGGCCCGAACTGGCTGGAGCTCTCCAAGGAGAGCGGGAAGTTTGTCGACCTGGCGGCCTACCGCCAGTGGGGGGTCACGCTGAAACAGGCGGACCGCCCCGCCGTCAACCTGAACGCCCTGCGGGTGTCATGGGAGTTCTTCCCCGTCCTCGGGATGCAGCCCGAGCTGGGGCGCATCTTCACCAAGGATGAGGACCAGCCGGGAAGCCACGTCATCGTGCTCAGCCACCAGACCTGGCAGGACAAGTTCAGCGGCGATCCAGCGGTCGTCGGGCAGACGGTGCGCGTCGACGGGGAGCCGACGACCATCATCGGCGTGATGCCGGCGTCCTTCACGTCCCTTTTCCTCTGGGGCCCAGGCGACGCCTTCCGCCCCCTTGCGCTCAGCGACGCGGAGAAGCTGATTACAAACGAGGCCAGCCTGCAGCTGATCGGCAGGCGCCACGCCGACACCGAGATGGGCCAGCTCAACGCCCGCCTGGCCGCGCTTGCGGAGGAGCTCGCGCGGCTCCGCCCGCCCGCCAACAGCAAGGACGGCCTGCGCGCGGTCACGCTCCAGTCGACCGCCTCGAACGCCACCACCAAGGAGGTCTCCTGGCTGCTGCTCGGGCTCTCCGGCTTTGTCCTCCTGATCGCGTGCGCCAACCTGGCCAACCTGCAGCTGTCGCGGGGCATGGCGCGCAAGCAGGAGTTCGCGATCTGCGCGGCCCTGGGCGCGTCGCGCGCGCGGCTCCTGCGCCCGCTCCTCGCGGAAAGCCTCCTGCTGTCCTTGGCCGGCGGCGCCTGCGGCGTCCTCGTCGCGCTCTGGGCGAACGACTGGCTATCCGCGCGCATGTCGGCCAACGGGATTGTGGCCATCACGCTCACGGTCGACTGGAAGGTGCTGGCCTTTGCGCTGGGGGTCTCCGTCGCGACGGGAGTGCTGTTCGGCATCGTGCCCGCGTGGCTGATGTCGCGCGTCAGCGTGAGCGAGACGCTCAAGAGCGGGGGGCGCGGCTCCACCGGCAGCCGGGCCCAGCACCGGTTCCGCCACAGCCTGATCGTCGCCCAGGTCGCCCTTGCGCTGGTCCTGCTCGCCGGCGCCGGCGTCTTCATCCGCGGGATCAACGGGATGATGGCGCGGGAGCTGGGCTGGAACAGCGACGGCCTGCTGCAGTGGGTCATGAATCTGCCCCAGGCCCGCTACACGACGGAGGCGCAGTCCTACTCCTTCTACACGCGCCTCCAGGAGCGGCTCAATGCGCTGCCGGGCGTCGAGCGCGTGGCCGTCAGCTGGACCATCCCGGTCATCCAGTTTCTGACGACCCGCAGCTACGTCGTTGAGGGACGCGATGCCCCTGCACCGGGGCACGAACCGAGCGTATATGTGAACGGGATCACTCCCTCGTACATGGCGACCCTCGGCATCAAGCTGCAGGCGGGGCGGGACTTTACCGAGGCGGACGGTCCGGCGGCGCCGGATGTCGCCATCATCAACGAGCCCATGGCCCACGCCCTCTTCCCGAACGAGAGCCCGATCGGCCGGCGCATCGGCTCGCCGGACCCCGCCAAGCGCAACTGGGTCCAGATCGTCGGCGTCATCCCGGACCAGCGGATGGCGCTCGGGTTCGTCCCGACCGGAACGCGGTACCAGGTCTACCGTCCCATGGCGCAGGAGACGTGGAACTACGTCACGGTTTCAGTCCGCGCCCCCGCGCCGGAGACGCTCGCGGAGGCGGCGCGGCGCGTCATGGTGGAGATGGACCCAGACGTCCCCATTCAGCAGATGGGCACCGTGAAGCAGCTGATTGCGATCGACTCCGGCGGGCTCAGCATGATCAGCGCCATCCTCGTCGCGTTTGCCGCGCTGGGCCTGTTCCTTTCCGCCCTCGGGCTCTACGGCGTGATTGCGCACCTCGTGCTCCTGCGCACGCCGGAGATCGGCGTGCGGCTCGCCCTGGGGGCGCCGCCGAAAAAGCTTCTGTGGCTTGTCCTGGGCTCCGGCGTCCGGCTTACGCTGCTCGGCACGGCCCTGGGCCTGCTCGGCGCCTACGGTCTCGCCCGGTTCCTGGCCTTCATTGCCCCGAACCCGGATATGCCCCCGCAGGGCCCCGTTGCCGTGATCGCCGCCGTCCTCATGCTCAACGCACTCTCCCTTGTCGCGTGCTGGCTTCCCGCCCGCCGCGCCACCAGGGTCGATCCGCTGACCGCGCTCAGGGCGGAATAGGGCGCGCCGGCCGCCGGTCCCCCCGGGGGTTGAAGTGCGCCGCTCTCGGGGCAGGGTCCGGCCGACCCTCGGGCGCTCCGCGCGCGCTCCCGCTCAGGAGGAGGGGGCGGTCGTCGCAAGCCGCCGAGGGGCGCGGCGGATGCCGATAACGCCGCAGGCAAAATCGACCACGTCCTCGCGGTATCCGATGAAATCGAGCACGCGCGACAGGAACCGGCGCTTCGTCGCGGTATCGATGTTCATGATCGCCCAAAAATGGGTGTCGGGGATCCGGCGGGCCTGGTTGTGGCGGCAGCGTTCGACGATCTCCTCGCGCGAGAGTCCAAGATAGCGGCGGCCGCTCGGACTCGCGGACAGTGAAAGGATGAATTCGTTGAACTCCGAGGCGTGCCTGGCCGCGATCCAGCCGAGGATCGCCAGGTACTTGTCGGCATCGCTGAATTTCGTGCGGAACTCGGCGGAAAGCAGGAAGCCGACGAGCGGCTCGTCGGCTTCTCCCGGCGCCGCGCCGACGTTGAGGAGTGCGGCGAGGACATCGTTCGGGCTCTGGTCGAAGCCGGTCGTCAGCTTCCTGAGCGTGTCATAGACGGCGTCGCTCACCTC
>CAYNLL010000104.1:0-9189 GCA_964398015.1 uncultured Opitutaceae bacterium
TCCTGAAGTTGATCGAGCGTGGCGCCAAGCCGTCCGAGATTTGCTGCATCACTTAGCCCGGGGGCTCGCCCTCGAGCGCGCGCTCCAGGCGGCGCTGGGCGGCGGCTGCCACACGGCGCTCGGCGCCTACGCGACCCCGGAGGCGCTCTATTTCTACCACGAGGCCGTCGGCCTGAGGACGCTTCCGCTCGGCGCCGGCGACTTCGCCGACCCGTCCGCCGCCGCCGCCCGCATCCTGCGCGGCCTCGGGCTCAAGTAGGCGCCCATGGCCGACCCCGCGACACTTCCGCTCTCGGGACGGCGCGTCGTGGTCACGCGCACGCGCGACAGGGCCTCCGAGCTGGCCGCGAGGCTCGCCGCCCTGGGAGCGGAGGTGGTCGAGATGCCCGTGATCCGGATCTCCCGCGAGATCTCCAAGCAGACGCTCGCCGACGTGCTGCTGGAGCTCGGCACGTACGACTGGCTGGCGTTCACGAGCGGCAACGGGGTCCACTACTTCTTCGAGGAATTCCTCAGGATCTACGACGACATCCGCGCGCTCGGGCTCGTCCGGATCGCGTGCGTCGGCGAGGCGACGGCCGCGGCCGTCTCGGCCCTGCGCCTGAAGGTCGAGTGCAGGCCCCAGAAGGCCACCGCCGAGGCGCTCGCCGAGGCGCTGGTCGCCACCGGCAGCATGGACAGCGCGAAGGTGCTGGTCATCACGGGCAACCTCAACCGCGACGTCCTCGTGCGCAAGCTCGAGGAGGCCCGCGCCATCGTGGACTGCCTGCAGGTGTACAAGACGCAGGCCGTGGACCTCTCGGCCGATCCCGCGGCGGACGAGTTCCGCAGGCGCGGCGCCGACGCCGTCCTCTTCGCCAGCTCCTCGTCGGCCCAGAGCTTCGTCGACCAGGGGGAGTCCCTGCGCCTCGCGAAGGACGCCCGCCAGCCGCTCTTCGGCAGCATCGGCCCGCAGACCAGCGAGACGATGCGCAGGGTGGGCCTGCGCGTCGACTTCGAGGCGCCGGCCCCGGGGATAGACGAGCTCGTCGGCGCGCTCGTGCGCACGCTTTCATGAAGGTCCCCTTCCTCGACCTCGGCCCCCAGCACCGCGCGCTCCGCGCCGAGGCGCTCTCCGCGCTCGCCGCGACGTACGACGCGACGCGCTTCTGCCTGGGCAAGGACGTCGAGGACTTCGAGCGGGCCTTCGCCTCCGCGCTCGGGTACCCCTCGGCGCTCGGCATGAGCAGCGGGACCGCCCCGCTCCACGCGGCCTGCATGGTCGCCGGATTCGGCCCGGGCGACGAGGTCATCGTGCCGGCCTTCACCTTCATCGCGTCCGCCTGGGGCCCGGTCTTCGTCGGCGCGAAGCCCGTGTTCGCGGACATAGAGGACGGCACCTTCAACCTGGACCCGGCGGCGCTCGAGGCCGCGATCACGCCCCGCACGAAGGGCGTCGTGGTCGTCCACCTCTTCGGCCTTCCGGCGCGGATGGACGAGATCATGGCGGTCGCGCGCGCGCACGGCCTCTTCGTGATCGAGGACTGCGCCCAGGCCGTCGGCGCGCGCTACAAGGGCGCCCCGGTGGGGCTCTTCGGGGACGCGGCGACCTTCAGCTTCTACCCGACAAAGAACCTCGGCGGCTGCGGCGAGGGGGGGGCGTTCGTGTCGCGCAGGCCCGAGGTGGCCGCGCGGGCGAAGCTCGTCCGCGTCCACGGGATGGAGCAGCGCTACCACCACGGGATCGTCGGCGGGAACTTCCGGATGGACGGCTTCCAGGGCGCGCTGCTGGGCGTCAAGCTGCCGCACCTCGGCGCGTGGACGAGCCGGCGGCGCGCGATCGCCCGGGCCTACCTCGACGGGATCCGCCTCGAGGGGGCGGCCCTTCCCGCGGAGCCCGCGTACGGGCAGTCCGTCTACCACCAGTTCACCCTGACCCATCCCAGGCGCGACGCCCTGCGCGAGCACCTGGCCTCCCGCGGCGTCGGCACCGACCTCATCTACCCGCTGCCGCTGCACCTGCAGGGCTGCTTCGCGGGACTGGGCCAGGGGGAGGGGTCGCTTCCGGTGGCCGAGCGCGTCGCCCGCACCTGCGTCAGCCTGCCCATGTTCGCGGAACTCTCGGACGAGCAGGTGCGCTTTGTTGTCGAGTCGGTGAACGCTTTCCGCTGAAGCTTGCGGCATGGTGGGCGGGATCCAGATCAAGGTGTGCGGGTTGACGTCGCTCGTCGATGCGGGCGTCGCCGACGCCTGCGGCGCGGACTACCTCGGCTTCAACTTCTACCCGAAATCCCCCAGGCACATCTCGCTAGCCCAGTACCGTTCGATGGCGGGAAGGCTGCCCGCGAGGCACAAGGTGGCGGTCGCGGTGGAGCCCGAGGCCGGGGCGCTGGCGGCCATGCGCGACGCGGGCCTGGATCGCTTCCAGGTGCACTTCCGCCACGACATGCCCGCCGGCGCCATCGAGGGGTGGTCCAGGGAGGTCGGTGCCGGCAGCCTGTGGCTGGCGCCCAAGCTGCCCCCGGCCGTCGACGTGCCGGCCGCCTGGCTCGCCCTGGCGACCGCCGTCCTCCTGGACACCTTCGACGACGCGCTCTTCGGGGGCACGGGGCGCACGGGCGACTGGCCCAAGTTCAGGAGGCACCGCAGGACCCACCCGGGGACCACGTGGATCCTCTCAGGCGGGCTCAGCCCGGAAAACGTGGGCGAGGCGCTGGCGGGCTCCGGCGCCCGCTTCATCGACGTGAACAGCGGCGTGGAGTCGGCCCCGGGGGTGAAGGACCAGGCACGGCTCAAGGCGTTTGCCGCCGCCGTGCACAAGGCGGCGGGACACTGAGCGGCCTACCCGGACTCGAGCTCGAGCAGCCTGCGCTTGCGGCCCACGCCGAACGCGAAGCCCGTGAGCGCGCCGCCCGCGCCGACGACGCGGTGGCAGGGGACGATCGGGCAGATGGGGTTGGCGCCGACCGCCCGGCCGACGGCCCGCGGGGAGCTTCCGACCGCTCGCGCGAGCTCCCCGTAGGTCCGCGTCCCGCCGAAGGGGATGCGGCTGACGGCGGCCCATACGCGCCGCTGGAAGGGGGTCCCCGACGGGGACAGCCGCAGCGAGAAGGCGCGCCGCCTCCCGCCGAGCCATTCCTGGACCTGCCTGCGGGCCGCCGCCGTCCCGGCGCCTCCCGCGGCCAGGGTGCCGCGGCGAAGGCGGGAGAGGAGGGCGCGCCGGCCGCCGAAGGCCGTGGCCACCACGGCGCCCGCCGCGTCGACGGCGACGGAAAAGCGGCCGGCCGGGGTGCTGAAGGTGGAGAACATGTAGGCTTCGGGAGGAGTCATGGCGGGGGATGGTTGAATTGCCAGAGATGGGCCGTGGCGAGGCTCCTGTGCGGTGAAAAGACGGACATGAGGCGCTGCGTGGCCTCCGCGCCGGGGCGCTCCTCGAGCCCGAACAGGGCCTGCAGCCCGCTGGTGACGCCGGTGTCGCCGAGCGGGACGCAGTCCGCGAACCCGAGGGAGCGCATCATCAGGTAGTTCACGGACCACGGGCCGAGGCCGCGCACGGCGAGGAGCGTGCGCTCCGCCCGCGTCGCGGACATCGAGGGCAGCGCGGACAGGTCCAGCTTCCCCTCGGCCACGAGCCGCGCGGCGCCGACCAGGTACTCGGCCTTCTGCCTCGAGAACTGCCAGGGGCGCAGCTCGCCGGGCTCGAGGCCCGCGATCCTCGCGGGCGAGGGCAGCGCGAACAGCCCGCCCGGCAGCGCCGTCCCCGTGTTCTCCACCAGCCGGCGCTTCAGCAGGCAGGCGAAGGGCAGGTTGATCTGCTGGCCGATGATGCACCAGAGGAGCCCGTCCAGGACGCTCGGGGTGCGGCTCAGGCGCAGCCCGGGCCGGCCCGCGACGAGGCGGGCGACGCCGAGGCGCCGGGCGAGCCGGGCGAAGGCGCCGGCGTCCTGCTCGAGGCCGAGGATCGCCGCCACCTGGCGGTGCGCGTCGAGGCGCTGCGCGGCGCCGGCGGCGGGCGACGCCTCCACCGCGACGGACGCACGGCCTCCCCCGAAACGGATCCTAAGGACGGCGGGCCGCCCGTCCAGGTGCGCGGCGGTCTCGTAGAGGTCGCCGGTCAGGCGCTCGGTGACGCTGTGCGGGTCACGCCCCAGCGTGCGCAGCAGGTGCGCGAGGCAGTAGCCCTCCGGAAGGTCGATGGGGAACGGGCCGGCCAGGCGCAGGCCCCGGTAGGCCGTGGGCGTCATCCCGTTCCTCGCCCTGAAGTGCTCGTGGAACACCGAGGCCGACTCGAAGCCCGCCGCGCCCGCGACCTCGGCAAGCGCCAGGTCGGTGCCGGCGAGGAGCCGCCGGGCCTCCTCGACCCTGGCCGCCAGGAGCAGGTCGGCGGGCGTGGTGTGGAAGTGCTGCCTGAAGAGCTCGAAGCAGCGCGTGGTCCCGAATCCCGAGCGGCGCACGACGGCCCGGGCGCCGTCGAAGCGCCCGGGATGGGCGCGCACCTCGGCGACCAGGGTCTCGATGGTCTCGAGCACGGGGTCCGCCCCCCGGGCGAAGTCGTCGGGGTGGCACTTCATGCACGGCCTCAGGCCGGCGGCGCGCGCCGTCTCGCACGACGGGAAGAAGCGGACGTTCTCGGGCCTGGGCTTGCGCGCGCGGCAGGACGGCAGGCAGTAGATCCCGGTGGTGAGCACGCCGGTGAAGAACCGCCCGTTCCACGCCGGGTCGCTGGCGAGGAATCGGGAATACATGTGCGCGTGGGTCATTCGCATGGGCGGGCTCCGGGTGGCTGCGTGGACACTACCAAAGGCGGCCGCCGCTGTCGTCCGCTTTTTTTCGGGGCAATTCCCGCAGGGTGCTTGCGGAGGCGGCCGCCCGGGCGGTACGCTTGATGCTTCGTCAAACCCGCAATGGCTGCCGCCCCCCCAAGACTCGTGCGCTCATGGCTGGACTCGCTCTCCTCGGGGATCGTCGAGTTTGACCGCAACTGGGACTCGCCGGCCCCGCCGGCGATCGCGCTCTCGGGAGGCGCCGAGGTCGCGGCGTTCAGGAGGGCCCCGGGCCTGGCCGCCGCCAACAGCTACCGGTATTTCCTCAAGGACGAGGACACGCTGGCCTTCGCGCTCCCCTTGAGGCTCGACGGCCTGGTCAACTCCTCGAGCGACCAGGTCTACGTGGCGGGCGCCTTCAACGGCTGGCAGGCGGCCGTCGGCGACGAGGCGTGGCGCCTCAGGGTCGAGGACCTGGACGGCGAGCGCGTGCTGCTCTGGACCGGCCCCGCCGAGAGGATCCTCAAGGGCGCGGACCTGCGCTTCAAGTTCGTGACGAGCGAGAACCTCTGGCTCCTGCCCAACGACGACGCGCCCAACTGCGTGAGGGACGAGGGGGGCAACGTGAACCGCTTCATCGACCCCAGGAGGACCGGGGCCCACCTCTGGCGCTTCGAGCTCGGGGCCGCGCTCGACCTGGCGGGGCAGTGGACGGTGGCCGCCGGGGCCGACGTCTCGTCGGGCGCGCGCCCGCTCGTTCCCGGGGGCTTCTTCTACGACCTGGGGACGGACCTGCCGCTCGGGGCGAGCGTCAGCGGCAAGTCGACAACCTTCAGGATCTTCGCCCCCAGGGCGGAGTCGTTGACGCTCCACGCCTGCCACGACCTGGCGAAGCGCAAGTCCGCCGGCACCTTCCCGCTCGCCCGCCGGGGCGACGTGCACGGGGCCGCGGGCGTGTGGGAGGTCGACCTCGACCGCAACCTGCACCAGTGGTACTACTGGTACTCGATCGAGGGCATGGACGGCGCGACCGGGAAGTTCGCGGCGAGGAGCGACATCCTGGACCCGTACGCGCTCGCGGCGGTCTCGCGGGCCGGGCCCGGGATCGTGCTCGACAGAGCGTGGGTGGGCCGAGGCGACACGGACTTCCGCACGCCCGCGTGGCAGGACCTGGTGATCGCCGAGGCGCACGTGCGGGACCTGACAGCGAGGGCGCCCGTGGCGATGACGGAGGCCGAGCGCCGCGGGTTCACGGGCGCGCGCGCGTGGGTCGAGGACCCCGACTTTTACCTGCACCACCTGGGCGTCAACTGCGTCGAGCTGCAGCCCGTCCAGGAATTCGACAGCAAGACGGCCGAGGAGTACCACTGGGGCTACATGACCAACGCGTACTTCGCGCCGGAGAGCAGCTACTCGCTCTCCCCGGCCGAGGCCTCGGGGGTGCGCGAGCTGCAGCAGCTCGTCAAGGCGTTCCATTCCCGGGGGATCGCGGTCATCCTGGACGTCGTCTACAACCACGTCGGCGAGCCCGCCCACCTGATGGCGATCGACCGGCTCTACTACTTCGAGCAGGACGCGGCGGGCAATCTGGCAAACTGGAGCGGCTGCGGCAACGACGTCCGCGCGAGCGCGGCCATGTCGAAGCGGCTCATCATCGACAGCTGCACGCACATGATCGAGGCCTACGGGGTGGACGGCTTCCGCTTCGACCTGGCCGAGCTGATCGGGGTCGAGGTCCTCGGGGACATCGAGGCCGCCCTGAAGCGGGTGAAGCCGGGCGTCATCCTGATCGCGGAGCCCTGGAGCTTCCGCGGCCACATCGCGGGCGCCCTGCGCGACACGGGCTGGGCCTCCTGGAACGACGGGTTCCGCAACTACGTGAGGGAGTACGTCCGCGGGGGGGCGGCGGCCGAGCGCCTCGAGTACTTCATCCGCGGCTCGCCCTGGTACTTCGCCAAGTGGCCCGCGCAGACCGTCAACTACACCGAGTCGCACGACGACCGCACCTGGATCGACTCGATCACGGAGAACCCCGGGTTCGACGGCACGAATCCGACGGTGAACGACGTGAGGCGGACCCACCTGATGGCCGCCCTCCTCTTCCTTTCCACCGGGATACCGATGATCGCCTCCGGGCAGGACTTCCTCCGAACGAAGGGGGGCCACGGCAACACCTACGTCCGGGGCGACCTCAACGCCCTCGACTACAGGCGGCTCTACCAGAAGCTGGCGACCCACGCCTACTTCGCGGACTGGATCGCCTTCCGGCGGAGCGCCCGCGGCAGGCTCCTGAGGCACTTCAGCCGGCCCTCGGAGGGGTTCTTCCGCTTCTTCAGGGGGACGGGCGCCCCGCTGGCGGTCCTCCTCAACGCCGACCTGTCGAAGGGGGCCGACCGGCTCCTGTTCGCGGTCAACCCCACGCCGTCGGACACCACGATCTCGATCGGCGAGGTGGCCGCGTCGGGGAGCTGGCGCCAGGTCGCCGACCACGAGCGGTTCATCCACCCGACGAGCCGGGCCGCGACGCGCAAAGTCGAGGCCGACCTCGAGGTGCCGGCGCTCGGGTGCGGGCTCTGGGTCGCCTCAACCTGATCCGGGGGTCACTTCGCCGAGAAGCGGTGGATCGTCGTGCTGCGAAGCGTCTCGCCCGGGCGCAGCACCGTGTTGGGGAACGCGGGCTTGTTCACCGAGTCGGCGAAGTGCTGGGTCTCCAGGCAGAGGCCGGCGTGCAGCGGGAACGCCGCGCCGTATTTGCCGACCAGCGTCCCGTTGAAGGCGTTGCTGGTGTAGAGCTGGACGCCGGGCTGGTCGGTCGCCACCTCCATCGTGCGGCCGCTGCCCGGGTCGTGGGCCCGGGCGGCGAGCACGAGGTGCGTGCCGCCGCCGTCGATCACGAAGCAGTGGTCGTAGCCCTTCAGCCCTGTGATCTTGCGGATGTCGCGCCCGATCGGCTTCGCCCGCGTGAAGTCGAGCGGCGTTCCCGCGACCGCGGCCAGCTCCCCGGTCGGGATCAGCCCGGCGTCGGCGGCCGTGTAGCGGCTCGCCTTGATCCTCAGGACATGGCCGAGGATGTCCCCCCGGCAGGCCAGGTTGAAGTACCCGTGGTGGGTGAGGTTGACGGGCGTCGCGCGGTCCGTCGTCGCCTCGTAGTCGATCCTCAGCTCGTCGCCGTTGGTCAGGGTGTACGTCATGCGGACGCTCAGCGTCCCGGGGAAGCCCTCGTCGCCGTCGGGGCTCACGTGCGTGAAGACAATGGAGGGGCCGTCGGGGGACTCCGCGGCCTCCGCCTTCCACACGGCCTTGTCGAAGCCCTTGATCCCCCCGTGCAGCGTGTTGGGCGGCTCGTTGACCGCGAGGGCATAGGCCTTCCCGTCGATCGAGAACCTGCCGTTGGCGATCCTGTTGGCGACCCGGCCGACGGCGGCGCCGAAGCAGGGGCTGTCGCTGATGTACTGGGCCAGGTTGTCGAAGCCGAGCACGACGTCGCCCAGCCTTCCCGCCCTGTCGGGGACGTGCAGCTCGGTCACCACCGCCCCGTACGTGATGGCCTTGCAGACGAGGCCGTTCAAATTGGTGAGGGTGTAGAGCTCGACCGGGGCGCCGTCGGGCATCGTTCCGTAGGGGGAGTGGTCAATGCGTGTGGGCATGGGGATTTTTCCTGGGGCGCGGAAGGGAGGGGGCCCTCCCGCGCGACGATCCTCGGAGCAGGGCGCCCCGCGTTCCAGCCAAAACAGGCCGCCTTCAGGCGGCCTTGGCGCGCCGCTCGAAATGCTGCTCGATCTCCTCGAGGGTCTTGCCCTTGGTCTCCGGCAGGAAGAACGCCGCGGTGATGAAGTAGACGACGGTCGATCCGGCGAAGAGGAAGAACATCGTCGAGTACCCGTACTTGCCCACGGTGGGCAGGAAGACGGCCGCGATGGTCGTCGAGACGGCCTGGTTGAGCGTGAGGGCGATGCTCATCCCGTTGGAGCGGATCCGGGTCGGCATCAGCTCCGACAGGGCGAGCCAGACGACGACCCCCGGGCCGATGGCGAAGAAGGCCATGAAGCAGAAGGTGAAGATCGCGGTCAGCCAGCCGTTGCGGGTGCTCGGCACCGGCGTGATCAGGGCGTTCTCGATCCTGAGCGGCGCCTTCCTGGCCTCCTCGAGGCTGGCGAAGGGGTTCGAGAGGAAGGCGCTCACGCGGTTGCCCGGCAGGCCGGCGTCGCGGCCGATCTCCACCGGGAGGGCCGCGGCGTCGTCCGAGCGCACGACGGCCGTCGCCGAGCGGAAGCCGCCATAGGAGTAGATCACGCTGAGGGTGACGGGCCGGCCGACGAGGGCCGCCCCCCGCTCCCCCGCCGACGCGAGGAGCTTTCCCGCCGCGTCCGTGCCGAAGGCGATCCTCGCGTCCTGGCCGGGACCGACCGCAGCAACGTCTATCAGGACATCACCGACGCCATCATCG
>CAYNLL010000105.1:0-9187 GCA_964398015.1 uncultured Opitutaceae bacterium
AGCGCTTCGAGAACTGGAAGCGCTTGCGGGCGCCGGGCTGGCCGGCCTTCTTGCGTTCCTTTTCGCGCGGGTCGCGTCGGATGTGGCCGGCCTTCTTGAGGGCGGGCCTGAGCTCGGCGTTCATCTTCTGGAGCGCGCGGGCGATCCCGTGCGCCACCGCGCCGGCCTGGCCGGAGACGCCGCCGCCCATGACGTTGGCCGTGACGTCGATCTTCTCGCGAAGGTCGACCGTCAGCAGGGGGGCGTACGCCTGCTTCGCGAAGTTGTCGTGCGAGAAGTAGGTGTCGAAGGTGCGGCCGTTCACGGTCAGCTTGCCGCTGCCGTCGGTGATCCGCACGCGCGCCGTCGATGTCTTGCGCCGGCCGGTTCCTGTGAAGACGTTTGCGGGGGTGCTCATGGTCAGAGGGAAATCTTCACCGGATTGTTGGCCTCGTGCGGGTGCTTCGTGCCGGCGAACACGCGCAGCTTCGTGAGCATCTTGGCCGCGAGCCGGTTCTTGGGGAGCATCCCCTTGACCGCGTGCATGATCACGAACTCGGGGCGCTTCGCGCGCATCTGGCGCAGGCTGCGGTAGCGCTCGCCGCCGACGAACCCGGAAAACGCCATGTACTCGTTCTGCTCCTCCTTCTTGCCGGTGAGGACCACCTTCTCCGCGTTGAGGACGACGACGTAGTCGCCCGTGTCGACGTGGGCCGTGTAGGTCGCCTTGTTGCGCCCGCGGATGATGTTGGCCAGCTTGACGGCCAGGCGGCCCAGCACCTGCCCATCGGCATCGACGAGATACCACTTGGGTTGCACCGCCTCCTTCTTTGCTAGGAACGTTTTCATGGGAAAAGAGGGTTAGACCATGGATTCCAAACAGGGGTGTCAACCCCCGTTTTGATCCTTGGTTCCCGCCCGGAATTTGCAACGATCGGCCCATGCATCACCGCACCGCGCTCGCATGGGCGGGCATCCTGGGAGCCACGGGCACCACCCTGGGGGCGTTCGGCGCGCACGCCCTGGCCGGCGCCCTGGCGGCGGCGGGCACCCGCGAGGTCTGGGACACCGCCGTCCGGTACCAGCTTTTGCATGCCTGCGCCCTTCTGGGGTTTGCAGCATGGCTGAGGGGCGGCGGGACGCCGGTACCCCCGGGGTCGGCCTGGGTCGTCCGCCTGTGGGTGGCCGGCACCCTGCTCTTCTCGGGGTCCCTCTACGCGCTGGCGCTGGGGGGCCCCCGCTGGGTGGGCCCCGTGACGCCCCTCGGCGGGGCCGCCCTCATCGCCGGTTGGGTCGCCGCGGCCCTGGCGGCCCTCCGGGCCTGACCGGGGAACGAATGGCCGACATGGACGGCGCCCCTCCCCTTCCCGACGACCTGCGCGCGATGCTCGAGGCCGTGCGCCGCCGCGGCCGCCCGAGGCTGGTCGGGGGCGGCGTGCGCGACTGGCTCCTCGGGCTTGTCCCGAAGGACTTCGACATAGAGGTGGCGGGCACGGACTTCGAGGGACTGCGCCAGGCCCTGTCCCCCTTCGGGCCGACCGACGTGGTGGGGCGCAGCTTCGGGGTCGTCAAGGTGCGCGGCGCGCAGGGCGAGTACGACTTCAGCCTCCCGCGCAGGGAGTCCAAGACCGGCGCGGGCCACAGGGGGTTTGACGTGCGGCCGGACCCCTCCCTCGGCGACGCCGAGGCCGCGGCGCGGCGCGACTTCACGGTGAACGCGATCGCGATGGATCCCTTCACCGGCGCCCGGATCGACCCCTTCAACGGGGAGGCCGACCTGCGGGCCCGCATCCTGCGCCACACGGGCCCCTCGTTTGCCGACGACCCGCTCAGGGTCCTTCGGGCCGTCCAGCTCGCCGCCCGCTTCGACCTCGGCCTCGCCCCCGAGACGGCGGCGCTCTGCCGCGCGATCTCGGCCTCCTTCGCGGAGCTTCCCGTGGAGCGGGTGTGGGGGGAGTGGGACAAGTGGGCCTGCCGCTCGGCGAGGCCCTCCCGCGGACTCGACGTGCTCGAGCAGACCGGCTGGATCATCCACTTCCCCGAGGTGGCCGCGCTGCGGGCGACGCCCCAGGAGCCCGAGTGGCACCCCGAGGGCGACGTCCTCGCGCACACGGCGCTCTGCCTGGACGCCCTGGTCCGGCTCGGCGGCTGGGAGGCCTCGCCCGCGCCCCGCCGCCGGCTGCTCACGCTCGCGGTGCTCGCCCACGACTTCGGCAAGCCGTCGACCACGGAGCGCGCCGAGCGCCGGGGCGCCCTGCGCTGGGTCAGCCCCGGGCACGAGGCCGCCGGCGGGCCGATCGCCGTCTCCTTCCTGCGGCGCATCGGCGCCCCGCTCGAGCTCGACGCCCCGGTCCGCGAGCTGGTCGTCCACCACCTGGCCCACCACCACGGCCACGCCGGGGAATTCACGGACACCCAGGTCCGGCGGCTCGCGCGCAGGCTGGCGCCCGCGACGATCGACGACCTGGCGCTTGTGATGGCGGCCGACGCCCTCGGCCGCCCCCCCCTCCCCGCGGACGAGATCCTCGGGCTTGTCGGGCGCCTGAGGGCGTGCGCCGAGGGGCTGGCCCTCGAGGCCCGGGCCCCGCGGCCGCTCGTCCTCGGCCGCCACCTGATCGGGATCGGCCTGCGCCCCGGGCCCGACTTCAAGCCCCTGCTGGACGCCGCCTTCGAGGCCCAGCTCGACGGCGCATTCTCGGACGAGGCCGGCGGCCTCGCCTGGCTCCGGGGGCGCCTCAGATGATCGCGGCCTTCCAGTGGGACCTCGCCCGGCAGGTCGAGCGGCTCGGCTGGCTTCTGGAGCAGCTCCCGCGCTACGCCGACTGGGGTTACAGCGAGCTCTACCTCCACCTTGAGGACGCGGTCGAGTACCCGAGCCTTCCCGGGGTCGCGCGCCGGGACGCCTACACGCGCCGGCAGCTTGCGCGCCTGGTGGACGGGGCACGGCGGGTCGGGATCGGGGTGGTGCCGATCGTCAACCTTCTCGGCCACACCCAGTACCTCATCAAGGTGCCGGCCCTTCGCGACCTGAACGAGCTGCGGGCCCCCGACGGTTCGCCCCTCGAGCGGGGCCAGGTGTGCCCGCTGCACCCCGCGATGCTGGAGGTCGCCGACGCGCTCATCCGGGACCTCGCCCCTTTCTGCACGGCCGGCAAGGTTCACGTGGGCCTCGACGAGTCCTTCGACCTGGGCCGGCACCCGCTCTGCAGGGAGGAGATCTCCAGGATCGGCCTCGAGGGCCACTTCGGGGGCTATGTCCAAAGGCTCAACGGCGTGGCGCTCGCGCACGGGCTGCGGCTTGGGCTCTGGGCCGACATGCTGGCCCTGATCCCCGGGGCCGTCGCGCACCTGCCGCCGGGGATCATCGCCTACGACTGGTACTACTACCCGTTCGGCAGGAGCCCCCGGATCGAGCTGCGCAACTTCGCGCCGTACGACCTCGCCCCCGCGCTCAGGTCCCGCGGCATCGAGTACTGGGGCTGCCCGATGAACGGCTCGTTCCGCCACGAGCCGCTGCCCGTGTTCGGCGAGAGGATTGCAAACATCCGCGACTGGTGGCGGCGGTGCCACACCGTGGGCGCGGGGGGCATGCTCGTCACCTCGTGGGAGCCCAGCCGCCTGGCGATCGAGATGACGACGGCCGTCGACGCCGCCGCGGCCAGCCTCTGGCTGGACCCCGGGACCGACGACGCGCCCGGGATGCTCGCCCAGGGAATAGGCAGGGTCTTCGGCCGGCGGGGAGCCCACGACGTCGCGCGGTGCGCCCTCGCCTGCGACGACCGGGCGTTCGCGGGCTACGCGCGCTGGGAGATCAACGACCGCTGGGATGGCGGCCCGACGCGGCGGGGCGTCTCGCGGTTTGAGTCCGAGCGGGGGTTCTACACGCGGCTGGCCGCCCGGGGAGCCCGCCTCCCCAGGCCCCTGCGCGCCAGCGTCGCCTTCCGCCTCTACCTGGCAGAGCGCGACGTCTACGTGCGGTCGGCGGCGGCCGCGGTTTTCTCCCTCAGGCGGAGGCTGTCGCGCCAGGGCCCGGGCTCGCCGCAGGTGCGGCGGGGCGTCGCGGCCCTCCAGGGCCATGCCGCGCAGTTCGCCGCAGCCGTCGCCGCCGGCAGGCGCGCGGCCCGCGCGCTCTGGCGCCTCACGAGGGACCCGCGAGTCTCGGGCCCGAACGAGCGCGCCGTCGCCGCCGACGCCCTGCGCCTGCGCGCGCTGCGCCGCTGGCTCGAAGCCTGCGCCGCCGACCCCGCCCGGCTCGCCTCGGCCTCGCCCGTCTGCGGCGCATGGCAGCTCATCTTCGACGTCGTCGTGACCGAGCCGGCGCTCCAGAGGGTCGTCGTCGAGGCCCGCGGCCCGGACGGCTCGTGGCGCCTCCTGCGCGGCCGCACGGCGATCGAGTTCCGCGCCGAGGCCGCTCGGCCGAGGACCGTGCAGCGCCGGGAGCTGAGCGTCCCGGTGGACGCGCGCGACACCCCCCTGCGCCTCTCCGTGCGGGGCCTGGGCCGCCTGCGCGTCGCCAACATCGAGCTCACCGACGGCGTCACCGCGCTTCGCCCCCGCGGCAGGACGGGCCCCCGGGGGACGCTCCTCGGGAGGAAGGCGCCCGCCGCCGGGTTCCCGGTGCTCGACTGGGAGGCCAACGCGGGGTCGGTGTCCCTCGCCTTCCCCCCGCGGTAGGCCCGGGTTTTCCCAAAGAAAAGGGGCGGTCCCGAAGGACCGCCCCTTTCAAACCTTTCCGCAAGGCCGCAGGCCCCGGGAAATCAGAACTTCCACTTCGCCGAGACGTAGACGAACCGCGCGACCGGACTGTACGTCGAGATGTCGGCGTTGTTCGTGGAGAACGTGTCGAAGTCGGTCGAGGGCTGGCGGTTGAACAAGTCGTTGCAACCGATCTTTAGCTTCAGCCCCTTGAAGAACTCGCCGGCAAAGTCGCTCTGCGAGAACGTGTAGGCTACAGCACCGTCCCAGCTCGTGTAGTAGTTGACGTGCTCGCCGTCATCGTCGTCCGTCACCGCTGAGATGTACGTGTTGGCCAGCACCACATCCCAACCGCCGCGGTTGAAGACGAGGGAGGTGTACGCGTGGAGCCTCGGGATCGTGCCGTTTGAAGCATCGGCCATTGCGGCCGTCTCCACGCCGGGACTGCCCGGCGAGTCGAAGAAGTAGTTGAAGTTGACCGTGTCCTTGTTGGTCAGGTCGAAGCGGCCGATCCCCGCCATCTCCCACGTGTAGTCGATCACGATGTCCATGCCCTCGTACTTGGCGTCGCCCGTGTTGCTCAGGCTGTCCGTGAAGAATACGCCCGTGGGGTTGCCCGCAATCTGTCCGGGCTTGGTGATCGGAACCGAGCCGGGAAGTCCGACATAGTTGCCCAGGGCCGTGATCGAGGCGTACGGCGATGCCGGCCCGAGGAGCTCGACGCTCTGCAGGGCCTGGACGTCATCGATCGATCCGACAAGGGAGGTCTCGTAGATCCGGTAGTAGTCCGCGGTGACCGTGAGGCCCTTGACCGCCTTGGGCGAGTAGACAAATCCGAATGTCCAGTTGGTCGCGACCGTGGGCTGGAGGGCGGGGTTGGAGCCGCCGGACTCATTCGTCTGGCCGTCGTTGCTGATCACCGCGCCGCCGCCGTAGGGCTGGAAGTTGACCAGGTCATTGCTGAACCCGAAGCTGGTCGGCCCGTAGAGGTTGAACAGCGAGGGGGCGATGAACGACTTGGTGTAGGACGCGCGCAGCGTGAGCTCGTCGTCGAGCGGCTGGTAGCGGAGCGCCAGCAGCGGGTCGGTCGGCTTCTGGTTGACCGCCTGGTAGGACTCGTGGCGGACCGCGTCGTCGCTGCTGAGCGAGTAGATGCCGGGAATCTTCATCGCCGGGCTCACGATCGGGATCGTGACCTGGGCAAACTCGCCCCAGATCGTGCGGGCGGTCGTGAGCGGCGCGATCGACGTGCCGCTGTCCCAACCGAAGGTGGAGGCAAGGCTGTCGTAGTCCGCGGTGGCCGAGAGGCTCTCCCGGCGGAATTCCGCGCCGAGGGCGGCCTCGAGGTCGCCGGCGGGCAGGCTTGCGACCTTGCCGCTGAAGACGCCGTCATAGGTGAGGAGCGTCGTGTCGTAGGTGCCAAAGGCCGTCCCGAACACGCCCGATGACGGCACAGCACCCGGAGTCTGGTTGTGGGCGTAGAGGTTCAGGGGAGACGGGGTCTCGGCCTCAACGTTGTTGAGCGCGCTCAGGAGCACCAGGTTCGGGTTCTGGAAGTTTTCCCGCTGGATGTTGTAGTCCGCGCTCAGGTCGAGCGTGTAGTCGCTCCCGATCTTGTCGTTAAGCTCCATGGTGCCCATCGCGGAGTCCGTGTCCGTCAGGTACTGGCGGGGATACGGGATGAAGCGGTTGTGCACCTCGACGACGTCAACCGTGTTGGGGTTCTCAAAGCTGTTATTCGCGATGCCGATGTTGTCGGGAAGCGTGTTGATGTCTACCGGGTTGTACGGATTCGAGTTGTCATCAATGCTCGCGAACGGTTGGGCGTTCAGCTGGGAGAACGTGTTGGTCTCGGCGTACATCAGGGTGCCGCTCAAGGTCAGGTTGTCATTGACCTTGTGATCCCAGTCCGCGACGAAGCTTTCGCGCGTGTCGCCGATTATCGAGGTCGCCTTCTCCGAGAGGTTGAACTTCGAGACGATCTGGGCCGCCGTGTACGGGCCGCTGTAGATCCCATTCGCAACGAGCGACGCCAGCGACTGGGGGGCGCCGATCGGGGGCGCGTTGAGCGACGGGTTGAGCAGGTAGTAGCTGCCCGCAACCGGACCCGTGTTGAGGTTGTAGATATTGATGACGCCGGGATAGTTTGTCGTCCCCGTGGTGTACTGGCTCGTGCTCACCTGGTACTGGTAGAGCGGGGTGTTGTTCGAGTACTCGGCCGAGATCGTGATGCTGGTCTTGCCGTTGCTCACGCCGCCGGTGATCGACGTGCTCTTCTCGACATACGAGCCCGTGACGAGGCCGGTTGACCATCCGTAGCTCGAGTCTATCTCGAATCCCTCGAAATTGCTCTTCAGGATGATGTTCACGACGCCGCCGACGGCATCGGACCCGTAGATGGCCGACGCGCCGTCCGTCACGATTTCAATCTTATCCACCGCCGAGACGGGGATCAGGTTGAGGTCGAAGAACTGGAAGCCGCCGACCGAATCCACGGGGTTGAATGCCGCGCGGTGGCCGTTGATCAGGAACAGCGTGGCGAAGTTGCGCAGCGCGAGCTGCGAACCGCCGTTGGTGGAGCCCGAGGAGGTATTGCCGTTCGTGGGGCCCATGTTGAGGCTTCCCGAGAACTGCGGCTGCACCTTCTGCAGGACCTCCATGAGGTTGGTCGACTCGCCCGCGTTCTCGATCGTCGCCACATCGACGGTGGTGACCGGAATCGCCGGGGCGTCAGCCGAGATCGGCAGGTAGGTGCCGGTGACGACGAACTTCTCCAGCGTCTGCGTCTGGTCGCTTGGGGCCGGGGCTGCCGGCGCGGTGACCTGCGCCGTTGTCGGCGTTGCGGTCGTTGTCGTCGTGGTTGTCTGGGCTTTGCCCGTGGACGTTATCAGGCTCGATGCTGCAATGACAGACAGCACGGCCAAGAACTTCCGAATACGGAGGTCTTTCATAGCTCGTTGTAGTTTGTGTTGTTGTGTTAAGCCTGAGCGGCCTACGCCGCGTTTGCTTGGGAGCACAGAAAGTGCCAGATTCCTCAAATTGCAACCCCATTTTAACCCCTCCGCCATGCGGACAGACGCCGCCACCCTTCGCGGGAAGCCCCCCAAAATCACCTCATTGGCAGGGCGCTATGAGGGCTTGTAGTCGGCGGAACCGGCGGGTACATTGACCCTCCCGTTCCTTGACCGCGCATGATTTCCCTTTCTGGGGGTGTTCTGGATTCTACCCTTGGTTGGCGTGCGCCGCTGCCTGTCGAGAGCCGAAGGCCTCTCGCTAATCTCCCTTCGAAAAAATAAGAGGCAAACACGAAGAAATGCCCCTGGCTGCTTAATTAATGTAGCCACGTGGTTCCGGCGACACCTGCTAGCCGAGCACCGCGACGACAGCAGGCATAGCGCGCGGAGCCACCCGCGGTTCGCGCGCTGTATCTTCTCCCGGGGGTTGGTCCGGGCTTAAGCGCGCGTCATCGCGTAATCCGGGCGAGATCAATGTGACGACACACAGGTAGACGCGGCGCGCAAAGGCCTGGGGCACCCGGGTTCAAATCCCGGCACCTCCACAACTTTAGTTACTGTTATCAAGTAACTTAGGTTTCCCACGAAGCTAGGTTGCCAGTTGACGCGGCAACCTAGTCATGAATCAAACAAGGTTCACCGTCATTCGCTTCGTCAATCGCAACGGCACCATCTCATGGCGTGTCTGCGGAAATCTTCACGGCGACCGCGTCCGCAAGAACTTCAGATCGAGGGAAGAAGCGAGTGCCGAGAAGGCCGCGCTTGAGCTTAGGGCGCTCCAGAATGCGTCCGGCCTGCGTGCCTCCGCGACTTATTTGACTGACGATCAATTGCGGGAGGCCGAAGCCGCGTTCCGCAAGGTCGCTGATCGGCCCCGGTCCCTAATGGTCTATCTCGACTATGCCCTTGCAAATTACCGTGAACCCGAACGTGAGGCACCGTTAGCTTTGGCCGTTGCCGAATACATCGCGTCCAAGCAAAAGGACGTTGAGCGGACCATTCTATCTATCCGTCAATTCCGCTCGATCAAAAACGAGTTGGATCTGTTCGAGAAGCGCTTCCCTGAGGCATCGGTATCGGCGTTCGCCCCTTCCCAGCTCGTTGCGTACCTCGAAAGAGGTGGGGCAGCCTTGAAAACCTACAACAACCGCCGGGGTATCCTCTCGACGTTCTTCAAATTCGCGGTCCAAAGGGACTGGCTAGCCATAAACCCAGTTGAAAAGACTCCGTACCACCGCATCAGCCATCGGCGTGGGTCTGCCCGAACCATAACCGCCGAGCAGGCAGCAAAGCTGATGGCCTATGTTGAGGGATTCAAGGGCGGCGCACTTGTCCCGTATTTTTCGTTGTGTCTTTTCGCTGGGGTACGGCCGTGCCCCATATTTGGAGAGATCGCCAAACTCCGACCCGAACAGATCCGACTCGAAACCGATACCATCCACATCGAGCCTGAGGTTTCAAAGGTTCGCATGCCACGGCGTATCGCGATCCAACCTAAT
>CAYNLL010000106.1:0-4360 GCA_964398015.1 uncultured Opitutaceae bacterium
GCGGGTGATCCGCGGCATCTCGACCACCCGCGACGACGCCGCCGGCGAGGCCCTCGACAAGGGGGCGAAGCTCCTTGGCCTGGGCTACCCCGGCGGCCCCGAGATCGAGCGCGCGGCGGCGGGCGGGCGGCCCGGGGCCTTCGACTTCCCGAGGGGGATCGGCAAGAAGGGCGACCTCGACTTCAGCTTCTCGGGCCTAAAGACCAGCCTTCGCTACCGGGTGCAGGCGATGCCGGAGGCCGACGTCCGCGCCCATCTTGCCGACCTCTGCGCGAGCTACCAGGGCGCGGTCATCGTCGCGCTCACCAGCAAGACGGCGTCGGCCCTCGCGCTCGGCTCGTACCGGAGCGTCGGGCTTTCGGGAGGGGTCGCCAACAACGGGGAGCTTCGCCGCTCGATGGAGGGGGTGGCGCGCTGCGCGGGCGCGCATTTTCTCGCCGCCGAGGCGCGCCACACGGGCGACAACGCCGCGATGATCGGGTTTGCCGCCTGGATCGACGCCGCGGACGCCGCGCGCTTCAGCGGAAGCGGGCTGAGGGTCGACCCGGGAGCCTACTTGTAGTCGCGCCGCAGGTTGCTCGGCAGGATCCCGAGCTCCTCGCGGTACTTCGCCACCGTGCGGCGGGCGATGTTGATGCCCTTCTGCTGGAGCTTGGCGACGAGCTCCTGGTCGCTGAAGGGAGATCCCTTGTCCTCGATCGAGATCAGGTCGGCGATCATCTCCTTCACGCTCGTGTTGGAGACGGAGGCGCCGCTGTCGTTCTGGTAGCCGGGCGTGAAGAAGTACTTGAATTCGAAGACGCCGTGGGGCGTGCGGATGTACTTGTTGGCGATCGCGCGGCTCACCGTGGTCTCGTGGACGCCCACGACGTCGGCGATCTGCGTCATCGTGAGCGGCTTCAGATGAGCTATCCCGTGCTCGAAGAACGGCGTCTGCGCCTTGAGGATTTCGCGCGTGATGCGCTCGATGGTCCTCTGGCGCTGCTCAATCGAGTCGATCAGGAACTTGCCCGAGCGCATCCGCTCCTTCAGGTAGTCGCGCTCGCCCTTGGAGAGGGTGCCCCGCGCGATCATGTCGCGGTAGGTGCTCGAGATCCTCAGGCGGGGGATGTAGTCGTTATTGAGGTGGATCTTCCATTCGTTGCCGTCGTGCTCGACGATGACGTCCGGCACGACCACGCGGTTCTGGTCCTCGGCAAAGCGCCGGCCCGGGGCGGGGTCGAGCTTGCCGATCTCCTCGATGGCGCTTTGCACGTCGTCCGAGGCGGCGCCGAGCTTGCGCGAGATCTCGGGGATGCGCCTTCGCGTCAGCAGCTCGAAATGGTCGCGGATGATCCGCGAGGCGAGGGAGTCGCGCCGGCCCTTGGCCGCCAGCTGGGCGAGCAGGCACTCGGCCAGGCTCTCCGTCCCGATTCCCGGCGGCTCGAACGACTTAAGGGCGGTGACCGCCTCCTGCACGGCGTCCAGCGGCAGCCCGGTCTGGAGGGCGACGTCCGAGGCGCTGACCGTCAGGAAGCCGCGGTCGTCCAGGCTCCCCACCAGATGCTGCATCGCCAGCAGCGCCTTGGGCGAGAGGTCCGTCATCTCCGCCTGCCGCATCAGGTGCTCCTGGAGCGAGGTCTCCGTCGCCACGGAATCGAAGAAGTGCTGCCGCCGCTCCGCGTCGTCGGCCGTGAACGCCTGCGCGCCCCCGCTGCTGGCCATGTAGTCGCGCCAGTCGTCGTCGATCTTGCCGAGGATCTCGAACTCCTTTGAAAAATCCATCTCCTCGCGCTTCGGCTCGGCCGCGGGGTCGGGGGTCCCCTCGGCGCCCTCAGCGGCGTCGTCGCCGTTGGCGTCGTTCTCGCCCTTGCTCGATTCGTCCTTCTCGATGCTCATGCCCTCCATCGGCAGCTCCTCGAGGGCCGGGTTGCTCTGGAGCTCCTCCTGGATCACCGAGCGCAGGTCGAGGGCCGCCACCTGGAGGATCTTAAGGGACTGGCGCAGCTGCGGCGCGAGAACCAGAGACTGGGTCTGTCGCTGGCGAAGGTCCTGGCTGAATCCTCCTGCACTCATGGGCGTTGAGGCGTGGAAAACCTCATATCGACGGCCAGGGTGGGGTCGGGGCGGGAGCTTCGGGGCGTGGTTCCTTGACGGAGAAAAGATCCCTGATGTACGCGCCCAGCTTCTCGTTGGTCGGGCCGTAGCCGCCGCTGTAGAGGTAGACCTCGAGCTCGTGGAGCACCTCGGCGGACGACTGGTAGCGGGCGTCGCGGTCGCGCTTGAGCGCCTTCTGGATGATGCCCTCGAGCTTCTCGTCGATCTCGGGCCGAAGGGACGCGAAGCGCGGGATCTGCATCGTCAGGATGTTGCGGCGCGACACGTTCCGGTCGACGTTCCTGAAGATGTTTCGCGACAGCAGGATCTCGGTGAGCACGATCCCGAGCGGAAAAATGTCCGCGCGCGCGTCGGTGACGGCGTAGCTCGCCTGCTCCGGGGAGAGGTACTCGTCCTTGCCCGCGATCACCTTGCCCTCCTCGTTGTACATCAGGTTGAGCGCCTTCGCTATCCCGAAGTCCGTGAGCTTCACGTCGCCCTCGTAGCCGATCATGATGTTCTTCGGGCCGATGTCCCGGTGGACGATGTTGAGCGGGTGCCCGTCGCGGTCGCGCTTCTGGTGGGCGTAGGCCAGGCCTCGGGCCACGCGGGAGACGATGAAGGCGGCCATGTCGACCGGGACCATGCGGCCGAGCTGGCGGTGCTTTTCCAGGAACTGCTCGAGGTTGTGGCCCCCGACATACTCCATCACCATGAAATATTGCCCGCCGATCGCCCCCAGGTGGTAGGTCTGGACAATGTTGGTGTGGATCAGGTCCGCCACCAGCCTCGCTTCGCCGATGAAGTTCTTCTGGAATTCGGGGATCGCCGAATACTCCTCACGTATCAATTTGACCGCTACCGTCTTGCGGAACTGCCCGGCCCCGAGCTGGTGGGCCTCGTACACGACGCCCATGCCGCCTTCCGCGATCTGACGGACCATCTCGTAGTTGATCTCGTTGAAGATTTTTTTGATCGCCGCCACTCTTTCCGAATCGAAACCCCGTAAATGGGTGCTTGCAAGTGAATCATTTGGGATTCGGCGTGAAAACTGCTGCAGGCGCGGCCGCAACTGCTTGACAGAGCTCCCCAGTCGTGATCCCGGGCAGGTATTCTCCCGGTGGCGTGGGCGCATGAGCGTCGACGGGGGACGCCTTCCAGGAGGCGATCGCCCCAGGGTGGCTTCCTGCGCCCGCCCTCCGTTTGACAGGCGCGGCCGCGCACCTAACCTTCGGGAATGATCGTCCTCACTCCCAGGGCAGCCCAGCAGGTGCGCACCATGCGCGCACAGGCCGAATCGACCGCCGGGCGCCTGCGCCTTTTTGTCGAGAACGGCGGGTGCTCGGGCATGCAGTACGGCATGTCCTTCGACGAGCCCAAGCCTGAGGATGCGACCTTCGAAAGCGAGGGGGTGGGGATCGTCGTCGATCCGAAGAGCCTCTCGCACCTCGATGGGACGACGGTCGATTTTGACGACGGCCTCCAGGGCAAGGGGTTCGAGATCCGCAACCCGAACGCCCATTCGACCTGCGGCTGCGGCAAGTCGTTCAACTGATCCGCGCCCGGTTTCCGCTCCGCGGCGGCGCTGAGACTTCCAGAGACAGCGGCGACGCCTGCGGCGCAACCGCTTCGGGAACCTGCGTCGCGACACGCAGTCTATCTGCAGTTGGAAAAGCCGCAACGGCGGCCCGCGCATCACCGCCGGGCCTCGTGGAGAGCGACAATTCCCAAAGACATCGACGCCGCATGCACTTGAGCAAAACCCGCCGCCCGGACCTCGCGGCAGAGGCCTTCCGGGCCCGGAAACGCCGCGATCGAGTCCCCCAAGTAATCGTAGGCGGCGCGGTCGCCTGTGAGCAGGGCGGCCACGCGCGGCACCACATGGGAAAGAAGGAAGAAATAGATCGGCCGAAGCCAATTCTTCGGCTGGGAAAACTCGAGGATGAAGAGGCTTCCCGCGGGACGAAGGACGCGGCGGATCTCGCTCAGGCAGCGGGCGCGGTCGGCCATGTTGCGCAGACCGAACGCGATCGTGACGGAATCGAATTCTCCCTCGGAAAACGGCAGGTTGAGCGCGTCTCCCAGCGCAAATTCGACGCAGCCCCCCGGGGTTGCGCCTTGGGGTTTCTTGGCACGCGCCTCGTCGAGCATCGGCGAGCAAAAATCCATCCCCACGATCCGCGTCCCCGCGGGCAGGCGGCGGGCGAGCGCAAAGGCGACGTCGCCGCTGCCCGTGGCCACGTCGAGCACGTCTCTCGGGCGCGCGCGGCGCACCGCTGCGACG
>CAYNLL010000106.1:4370-9156 GCA_964398015.1 uncultured Opitutaceae bacterium
CAGTAAATGTCAATTCCCAGCGACAGCACCCGGTTCGCCAGATCGTACCGTCGCGCGATGCGCCCGAACATGGAATTTACGGCGGCCGGGTCAGGCACGATTTGAGTTTGGATAAGTATTGACGCAATTCATCCCAGACGAATAGTTTAACTCGCTTCAGTAAAGCTCACACCAAAAGGAACAATTCATGTCCACGAACCTCACAAAACGCGAGATCGTGTTAGAGATATACCGGAAGGCCGGCTTTCCCCAGAAACAGATTGTCGACACGGTCCAACAGACCCTCGACATAGTCCAGAAGGCGCTCTCCGAGGGACGCAACGTCGAGTTGAGGAACTTCGGCGTGTTGGAGGTCCAGGTGCGCAAGCAGAGGGTAGGCCGCAATCCCAACAAGCCCGAGGCGGAGGTCATTATCCCCCAACGGGCGGTCGTCAAATTCAAGGCGGGCAAGATCCTAAAGCAGCAGCTCAAGAAGCTCGATTTGACCACGCTGACCTGAGGCAGGTCGCCCCAGGTTCGTTTTTATTCGCCCTGTGATGGACGACTTGCAACGTGTCCATCCCTGATGGCGACGTTTCAGAGCCTCCCCGGTTTCCGCGACTTTTACCCAGAGGACCTGGCAAAGCGCACGCATACCTTCCGCCTCTGGCGGCAGACGGCGTCTGCGTTCGGGTTCGCGGAATACGACACACCGGTCCTTGAGCCCCTGGACCTCTACCGGGCCAAGTCGGGCGACGAGATAGAGGCCCAGCTCTTCAGCTTCACGGACAAGGGGGGCAGGGAGGTGGCGCTGCGCCCCGAGATGACCCCGAGTGTCTGCCGCCTTGTCGGGGCAAAGGCGAACGCGCTCAGGCGACCGATCAAGTGGTTCAGCATAGCGGAGTTCTACCGCTACGAGCGCATGCAGAAGGGCAGGGGGCGCTGCTTCTCGCAGCTCAACGCCGACATCTTCGGGGAGGCCGGACCGGAGGCCGAGATCGAGCTGATTGCCCTCCTTGTCCAGTGCCTTCGCGCGTTCGGGCTCACGGAGAAGGACTTCTGCGTGAGGCTGAGCGACCGCACCCTCTGGTTTCAATATCTCGCGGCGCTGGGCCTCGACGAGGCGCGCATCCGGGCCCTGCTGGGCGCCGTCGACAAGTTCGAGCGTTCGGGCGAGGACGCCTTCAAGCCGTACGCGGAGGCCCACGGCGCCCTCCCGGCGCAGCTGAGGGAGCGGGTGCTCGCCTTTCTCGCGATCCGGTCCTTCGGCGAACTGGAGGGCGCCCTGGGCCCGGCCGCCGCCGAGCCGGCCGTTGCCGCCCGGCTAGGCCAGTGGCGCACGCTCCTCGGGGGCCTCGAGGCCATGAGCCTAGGCGCCTACGTCCAGGTCGACCTCGGCGTCGTGCGGGGGCTCGCCTACTACACGGGCTTTGTCTTCGAGGCGTTCGACCGCAAGGGCGAGCTCCGCGCGCTGGCCGGCGGCGGGCGCTATGACGACCTCGTGGGCAGGCTCGGGGGAACGGAGCTCCCGGCCGTGGGCTTCGCGATCGGCGACATGACGCTGGCCCTCCTGCTCGAGGAGCGCGGGCTCGCGCCCGCGGTCGGCCAGGCTCCCGACATCTACTGCGTCCTCGGCGGGCCCGCCGAGCGCAGGTCAGCCTTCGCGGACATCCAGCGGCTGCGCGCGGGCGGCTACAGGGTCGAGTACCCCTTGAGGGACCTCGCGTTCGGCAAGCAGTTCAAGTCGGCCTCGGAGTCTGGGGCGAGGCTCGCGCTCATCTACGGGAGCGATGAGCTCGCGCGGGGCGTCGTTAAGATCCGCGACATGGCGGACCGCACGGAGCGAGAGGTGGCGAAGGCGGGGCTTGAGGAGGCGGTCCGCGGCTACTTTGGGGGAGCCTAAGCGAGGTCTCCCGGCCCGAAGGCGGCGGGAAGGAGCGCCGTCAGGCGCGTCTCGATCCTGTTCTTCGAGTCGCACACGCAGATGACGAGCGCGTCGCCGCCAAACTCGTTGATCACCTGGCGGCACGCGCCGCACGGGGCCGTGGGGAGCGGCGTCGGCGTGTAGACGGCGACCGCTGCGATCGTGCGCTCGCCGGCGGCAACGGCGCTGAAGATCGCCGTGCGCTCGGCGCAGTTGCACAGGCCGAACGAGGCGTTCTCGACGTTGCAGCCGGGGTAGATCCTGCCGGAGCCCCCGATGACCGCGGCGCCGACCGGGAACTTCGAGTAGGGCGAGTACGAGGCCGAGGCCGCGCCGCGGGCGGCCTTCTCGAGGCGTCTCATTGCGGAATCGGTGGGCTTGGGCATGGCAGAAGGCAGGGGTGCCAAGGTCGGGCCTAGCCTGCGAGCTCTTTCCGCGTCTCGGCAAACGCGCGGATCGCGGCCTCGAGGTCGCCCGTCGTGTGGGCGGCGCTCACCTGGGTCCTTATCCTCGCGGCGCCCTGCGGGACCACCGGGTGGAAGAAGCCGATCACGTAGACGCCCTTCTCGAGCATCCGCGCGGCAAAGCGCTGCGCGAGGGCGGCGTCCCCGAGCATGACCGGCACGATGGGGTGGGTCCCCTGCCGCAGGGCGAGGCCGGCGCCCGCGAGGCCCTCGCGGAAGAAGCGGGTGTTGGCGTGCAGCCTCTCGCGAAGCTCCGGCGAGCGCGTGATCAAGTCCAGCGAGGCAATGGAGGCCGCCGCGATCGCGGGCGGAAGCGTGTTCGAGAACAGGTAGGGGCGCGAGCGCTGGCGCAGGAGGTCGATGATCTCGCGCCGCCCGCTCACGTAGCCGCCGGAGGCGCCGCCCAGGGCCTTGCCGAGGGTTCCCGTCAGGATGTCGACCCTATCGACCACCCCGAAGTGCTCGTGGGTGCCGCGGCCGCGCGGACCCATGAAGCCGACGCCGTGGCTGTCGTCGACCATGACCAGGGCGTTGTGCCGCCCGGCGACGTCGCAGATGTCCCGGAGCGGGGCGATGAACCCGTCCATCGAGAACACCCCGTCGGTCGCGATCAGCTTGAAGCGGGCGCCGGCCTCGTCGGCCTCCCGCAGGCGGGCCTCCAGGTCGGAGACGTCGCAGTTGCGGTAGCGGTAGCGCCTCGCCTTGCTCAGGCGGATCCCGTCGATGATCGAGGCGTGGTTGAGCTCGTCGCTGATCACCGCGTCCTCCTCGCCGAGGAGCGTCTCAAAGACGCCGCCGTTTGCGTCAAAGCAGGACGAGTACAGGATCGTGTCGTCGGTGCCGAGGAAGGTGCTCAAGCGCGCCTCCAGGGCCTTGTGGATTTCCTGGGTGCCGCAGATGAACCGCACCGAGGCCAGCCCGTAGCCCCAGCGGTCGAGCGCGGCGTGCGCCGCCGCGACCACGTCGGGGTGGTCGGCGAGGCCGAGGTAGTTGTTCGCGCAGAAGTTGAGCACGCGGGCGCCGCCGGAGACCGAGATGCTCGGGCCCTGCGGCGTCGCGATGACGCGCTCGCGCTTGGTGAGGCCGGCCGAAGAGATCTCGGCGAGCGTCCTCAGGGCGTGCTCCTTGAATGACGGGGGCATGGGGATGCGGGCTCAGCTCCAGTCGAGGACGATCTTGCCGCTCTTGCCTGAGCGCATCAGGTCGAAGCCCTTCTGGAACTCCGAATAGGGCAGGCGGTGGGTGATCACGGGCGAGATGTCGAGGCCGCTCTGGATCATGGCCGTCATCTTGTACCAGGTGTCGTACATCTCGCGCCCGTAGATGCCGCGGATCGTCAGCATGTTGAAGACGACCTTGTTCCAGTCGACGGCCGCCGGCGACGCCATGATCCCGAGGAGGGCGATCCGGCCCCCATGGGCCATGTTGTCGATCATGTCGTTGAGCGCACGGGGGCTGCCGGACATCTCGAGGCCGACGTCGAAACCCTCCTTCATGCCGAGCTCGAGCTGGACCTCTGGGAGCTTCTCGCGCGAGACGTCGACGACGCGCGTCGCCCCCATCTTCGTCGCAAGCGAGAGCCGGTCCGGATTCACGTCCGTGACGACCACCTTGCGCGCGCCGCAGTGCCGGGCGATGGCCGCCGCCATGCACCCGATCGGGCCGGCGCCGGTGATGAGGACGTCCTCGCCGACGAGGTCGAACTGGAGGGTCGTGTGGGTCGCGTTGCCGAGCGGATCGAAGCAGGAGAGGACGTCCAGCGGTATGGCCGGGTCGACGGGGACGGCGTTAGTGGCGGGGATGCACAGGAACTCGGCGAACGCCCCGGGGCGGTTCACGCCCACGCCCTTCGTGTCCTTGCAGAGGTGCCTGCGGCCGGCGAGGCAGTTGCGGCAGACGCCGCAGACGATGTGGCCCTCGCCGTCCACCAGGTCGCCCTTCTGGAAGCGCTGGACGGCCGAGCCGACCTCCTCGACGACGCCCACGAACTCGTGGCCGATCACCATGGGGGTTTTGATCGTGCGCTGCGCCCAGTCGTCCCAGTTGTAGATGTGCACGTCCGTGCCGCAGATCGAGGTCTTCCTGATGCGGATCAGCACGTCGTTCGGCCCCGGGGTGGGGACGGGGACCTCCGTGAGGTCGAGGCCCGGGCCGGGTCTCATCTTGGACAGGGCTTTCATGGTCCGTGAGCTCATAAATGGGCGTCCATCGTTGTGCCTGGGCGGGCGCAAAACAACCCCGAACCGCCGCCCGCGCGGCGCCCGTTCCGGGATTGCCTCCGGCGACGCGGGCCTGTCCTCTGGTGGGCCAGCCCGATGACGAACCGATTCTACGGAGCCTTTGACAGCGAAACCTACGGCGGCGGCCGAAAGACCGACTACCGCAACGCGTTCCAGATCGACCGCGACCGGATCATCCA
>CAYNLL010000107.1:0-9133 GCA_964398015.1 uncultured Opitutaceae bacterium
GCGCCGCAGTCCGGTCTCCTGGCGCGAGGCCCGGACGGCCCTGACGACCTCGGCCCCCGCGAGCCACTGCGCCACCAGGTCCGGGATCACCTCGGGCGGATCCTGAAGGTCCGCGTCCATCGTCACCACCGCGTCGGCGCCCTTGGCGTGCGCGAGCCCGGCGGAGAGCGCGCTCTGGAAGCCGAAGTTGCGCGACAGCTCCACGAGCTCGAACCGCGGGTCGGCGGCGCCCTGCGCGCGGAGCAGGTCGGCGGACCGGTCCCGGCTGCCGTCGTTGACGAACACGGCCCGCCACGCGCATTCCGGGTGGCCCCCGAAGAGCGCGCCCAGGCGGGCGAAGAGCTCGGGAAGCACGTGCTCCTCGTTGAAGACGGGGATCACGATGGCGACGGTCGGTCTGGAATCGGGCATGTTCTGGTCGGGACGTATCGCCGGCCCCCTCGGGCGCGGGAGGGCCGGCGCTGGAGGGGAAGGTACCCTCGCAATGTCTGCAATATTGGGGGTTTGGGCGACAATTTTCGCACCTGGGAGGGCCGCCGCTCAGGCCGGCGACGGGGAGGGGGCCTCCCCCCGGGGCGCGCCGAACGCGCGCACCGCGGCCATGCAGAGGATCGCCCCCAGCAGGACGAGGATGAGCGCGGGGCGCGTCGGCAGGAGGTCGGAGAAGTAGGCGTCGCCGGAGACCAGCTTCTCCTCGAGGTTCTGCTGGGACACGAGGGTGTAGGTCCGGGAGACCTCGAGGAGGCTGAGCCGGGGCGTGAGCCAGCGGTCCAGGGCGAAGTCCTCCACGGCGAACTGGAGCGCGATGCCCATGCAGAAATCCACGGCCCAGCCCGCAGCGAGCGCGGCGCGCCACCCGCGGCCGAGGCCGCCCCAGCGGGAGGCGAGGAAGGCGAGCCCCAGCAGCACGAGCGGCTGGAGGCAGATGTGGGCGTTGCCGTAGTGGTCGTGGTCCCCGTAGGTGGCCAGGCTGGCGACGACGATCCCGGCGACGGCGAGGATCCAGAACGCGCGGTCCGAGGGGCCCGAGGCGCGGGCCGCGCGCACCGACTCCCGCGCGACGGCGGCCCAGCCGACCAGCCCCAGGGCCAGCAGCAGGTTGAGCTGGTAGACCAGGAAGAACTGGTCGCGCAGCGCGCCCCACGGGCTGGACTGCTGGAAGAGCGTGCCCCTGAAGCCCCTCACCTGGGGCGGGATCAGGGTGTCCCTCAGGTTGAGGACCATCCTGAGGAGGGGGCTGCCCGGGATCCGCATCATCATCACGCTCGAGTTCGAGAGGAACGTCCCGTGCCACCCGTACTGGGCGACGGACCAGGCGAACCAGGGCGCGATCACCAGGAGCCCGGCCGCGGCGCAGAGCGCCGTCATGCGGGCGAACCCGCCGCCCCAGCCCCCGCGCACCCCCATGGCGACCCACGCGGCCGCGATCACGACGACGTAGGGCCCGGCCGAGTAGTGGGTGAGGAGGGCGCCCCCGAGCAGGAGCGCGCACAGGAGCGCGGCGCGCTGCCGCCCCGCGTCGCGGTCCCGAACCCGCAGGAAGAAATAGAGGGCGGAGAGGACGAAGAACGCGGCCGGCAGCTTCGTCCAGGGGTAGGTCGCGTTCTGGACGAAGAGCGGGTTGACCATGACGGCGAGCGCGGCGACTCGCGCCGCGGGCCTTCCGCCGAAGCGCGCGGCCAGCAGGCCCACGGGGAGGTAGGCGAGGCTGCCCAGCACGGCGGAGACGACCTGGAAATGGGCGTAGTTGACCGCCGTCATCCGCAGGAACGCCGCGGTCAGCACGTTCGCCAGGGGCGGCCGGGCGGGCAGCTCGTAGAGCGAGAGGAAGAGGCGGTCGTGGGGCCAGAGGCGCAGGAAGCACAGGGCCCGCTCCCAGTGCTCGAACGCGTCGCCGGTCCACGCGCCCCCGGAGTGGTTCTTGACGAACGAGAGCCAGCCCACGCACCAGCCGGTCACGACCAGCTGGCCCGTCATGAGATCCCGCGCCGCGGGATCCGCGAAGAGCGCCGCGGTGCGCCGCGGCGAGGCCAGGAGGCCGGCGCACGCGAGCGCCGGGACGGACCAGTACGCGGACAGCGGGCAGCCGGTGGCGAAGACCGCCCAGCAGACCCCCCATGCCGCGACGAGCGAGAGGCCCGCGCCGGCGACCACGGTCTCGGCGGGGCCCAGGCGGAACAGGTCCGCGACGGGCCGGGACAATCCGAACACCACGCCAAGGACCAGCAGGAGGCAGACAAGGGTGTCAGCGATCATTCGCGGGCACGCAAAGGCCATGGCAGCCGGCCCCAAATGGCAACACTCTCCTCGCCGGCCCGGGGCGGGGCCGGTCAGCGCAGGTTGTACTTGAGGATCGCCCAGAGCGCCCGGAAGCCGTCGCGCCAGCCGATCTTCTTGCCCTCCGCGTAGGAGCGCCCGTAGTAGCTGATCCCCACCTCGAAGATGATGACGTCGAGCTTGGACACCTTGGCGGTGATCTCCGGCTCGAACCCGAAGCGGTTCTCCTCTATCTGGATCCTCTGCAGGACGGACCGGCGGAACACCTTGTAGCAGGTCTCCATGTCCGTGAGGTTGAGGTTCGTCATCATGTTGGAGAGCAGCGTCAGGAACTTGTTGCCCACCATGTGCCAGAAGTAGTGGACGCGGTGGGGCTCCCCGCCCATGAAGCGCGAGCCGAAGACGACGTCGGCCCTGCCGTCGACGATCGGCTGCATGAGCTTGGGGTACTCGCCGGGGTCGTACTCGAGGTCCGCGTCCTGGACGATCACGGCCTCCCCGGTCGCGGCGGCGAAGCCGGTCCTCAGGGCGGCCCCCTTTCCCTGGTTCACCTCGTGGTAGATGATGCGCGCCACCAGGGGCTCGATCTGTGTGCGCAGGACGTCGCGGGTGCCGTCCCTGGAGCAGTCGTCGACGATGATGATCTCCTTGTCGGGGTAGGGCGAGCTGCGCACGCGCTCGACAAGGGTGCGGATGGTCTTGGCCTCGTTGTAGCAGGGGATGACGATCGAGAGCTTCATTCGGGAAACCGGGAAGGATGGAAGGCGCGCGGGGCCAACGGAAGCTTTTATCGGGCGGGCGCGGCGAACGGGCCGACCGCCTCTATCCACGCCGCGCCGTGCGCGGCGCGGGCGGCGATCCAGGGCTCGAAGCGGGTCGGGTCGAAGTAGGCGGCCGTGTGGGCCCCGGCAGCGACGCCGCCGACGGAGAGCGAGAAGCGCGTCTGCAGGTCGGCCCGGAGGGCGGGGTCCGCGACGCCGTCCCACCAGGGGTGCTGGCGCGGCGGATAGAGCCACGGCGCCTCGAGCCGCACCCGGAGCAGGTCGCCGCCGGCCCGCAGCACCGGCGTGGCCGCCACGACGGTGAAGACGTTCTCGGCGAGCACCAGGCGCACCAGGCCCGGGCCGGGGCGCTCGAGCAGGAGCTGGTTCATCATCCCGGGGCGCCCGCTCGAGACGAGGACGCTCGCCTCGGGGCCGGCGAAGGGGGCGAGCCTCACCGTGAGCTCCATAGGGCCGAAGACGGCGCCGGCCGCGCGTGCGGCCCAGAGGCTGGGGTAGTCGAGGAGCCGCGCGACCGCCGCGTAGGCCGCGGGGCGGGTCCTGCGGAACAGGATCCTGTGCTCGGCCGACGCGAGGGCCACGTAGAGCGCCGTCCACGCGCACGCGGCGAGCGCGAGGAGCCTGAGGACGCCCCGCGCCCGTCCGCCCACGGACCCCGAGAAGATCGCCATCAGCCCGATCGCGGCCGCCACCGTGGCCCCCGCGAAGAGTTCCGTGATGTAGCGCGAGGCGGCCCCCGCGTAGCAGAAGAGGAGGGCCGCCGAGAATGCCGACGCGAGGCAGGAGGCCCAGACCGTGCGGCGCAGCGCGAGCGCCCCGGGGTCGCGGCGGCGGCTCCACGCCCACGCGGCCGCCGCCAGCCCCGCGAGCTGGGCGGGGAGGGCGAGGAGGGCGCCGTGCATCTCGTCGATGCCCACGTAGCCTGCCGGCTCCCCGCCGGGCGGGACGGCGAGCACAAAGGGGAAGTACGGGGAGAGGTCGGGCACCGCCAGGAGGTAGAGCCACGCGTTGTAGGGCACGTTCGCGGGGTTGAAGTGGCGCACGCCGCGCTCGTCCGCCCCCCAGAGCTGGTAGCTCTGGCCGAACTCGAGGGGGCTGCCGAAGCGCTCCACGTTGTAGGCGAGGAGAGCGAGGCCGCCTGCCGCGGCGACGGCGCCCGCCAGCGCGAGGCGCCTGAACCCCGGGCGCGTGGGCTGGAAGAGGAGGGCGATGACCGCGGCCCCCGCAAAGAGGCCCGTCGGGCGCGAGCCGAGCATGAGCGCGACAAAGGCCCCCACCGCCAGCGCCCACCGACCGCCGCCGGGCGCCTCCAGGCAGCGCCACAGGAAGTAGAGGGCCCACCACAGGCACGCGCAGGAGGCGACGAGCGCGAGCTCCCACACCTCGGGCCGGCGAAGCGTCACCGGCAGCCAGGAGGCGCACAGGGCGGCGACGAGGATCGCGGCGGCGGCCGAGGGCGCCAGGCCGGGGAAGTGGCGCCTGCGCACCCCGGCGATCAGGAGCGCGAGGGCGGCCATTCCGCCCGCGGCAAACGCGGCCACGGCGATCCGCTCGGGCATGGGGTGGCCGGTCAGGACCCGCCACGGCAGCATCAGGAGCACCGGGGTGGGGCCGAAGTAGAGGTAGAACCTCCCCTTGTACAGGCTCGCGTCCCACAGGCGCCATTCGCCGTTGAGGTCGGGATTGTACGGGTCGCTGAGCGCGAGGAGCCCGGGCGCGGGCTGCACGGAGAGGCTCGTGTGCCCCTGCAGGAACCCGTCGACCAGGTACTCGTAGTGATGCCACGCCTCGCCCTTCTCGCCCTCGAGGACCGACGCCCCGTCCGCGATCCAGAAGAGGAGGGCGGCGCAGGCCGCCAGAGCCGCCCAGAGCGGCGAGGCGCCGTGCGGAGCGGGGCTAGGGTCCCGGGGGGTCATCGGCTGGGGGAGGCCGCCGTCATGGACTCGACGAACGGCAGGCCCGGATCCTCGCGGGAGGGCCCCTGGACGGCGGGCGAGAAGGCCACCGGGTCGGCCGTGCGCGCTGAGCGCACGTAGGCGCTGCCCGAGTCCCACTCGAGGGAGAAGAGGGTCTGGCGCTCCTGGCGCAGGGACGGGCTCATCGCGTCCCACCAGGGATGCGCCGCGGGCGGGTACAGCCACGGGGCGCACACGCGGACGCGCAGGACGCCGCCCGGGGCGCCGATGCCGGGGGTTTCGAGGACCCGGTGCTCGTTCTCGACGAGGGAAAGCGAGACGTGGCCGGCGTCCAGACGACGGACGAGCAGCCGGTTCGCCATCTGGGCGCGCCCGCTCGCCAGCAGCACGGTCGCGGGCCCGTCCGCCGAGGCCGGGACGCGGATCACGAGGTCGACGGGGCCGTACGTGATCCCCAGGGAGCGCGCCGCCCACAGGCTCGGGTAGTTCAGGGCGTGGGCGAGCGCGCCGTACGTGCGCGGGTGCGTCTGGGCCATGAAGCCCCGGAACTCCGCCGAGGCCAGCCCCACGCACGCCACGCTCCAGCATGCGGCGAGGGCGGCGAGGATCCGGATGGGGCGCACGGGCCGGCCGGCCCCCTGCGTGCCGAAGACGGCCATCAGCCCCACGGCCGAGGCGACGGTCCAGCCCGCGAGGATTTCTGTCGTGTAGCGGGAGCACGCCCACGCCCAGCAGAAGAGGATGAGGGCGGAGAAGGCGGAGAGGAGGACGGCGCCCGCGAGCGCGATCCCCGCGGCGCGGGCCGCGGGCGCCGCGCGCCGGCGCAGCGCCCAGGCCAGCGCGACCAGGCCCGCCAGGTGCACGGGCATCATGAAGAGGATCCCGTAGACCTCCTCGAATCCGACGAACCCGCCGGGGCGGCTGTCGGTCCAGAACGGGTGCAGGAACGGGAAGTACGGGCCCAGCTGCGGCCACGAGAAGAGGTAGGTCCACGCGTTGAACGGGATCAGGTCCGGGCTCGAGAAGCGCAGGCCCCGGTAGTCCTCCCCGAACATCACGTAGCTCAGGCCGAACTCGGTCCAGCTGCCGAAGCGCGCGCGGTTGTAGGCGAGCAGGGCGATCCCGCCCGCGGCCGCCACCGCCGCCCCGGCGAGGGCGGCGCCCCACCTGCGTGCGGGGGCCTCGCCGGCGGCCCCGGCCGGCACCAGCAGGAGAAGCGCGAGCGCCGCGGCGCCGGGGACAAACGTCGCGCGCGAGCCCATGAGGAGGGCGAGGGCGACGCCCGTGGCGACGGCCCACCGCGCGCGGCCGCCCGACTCGTGGAACCGCCACAGGAAGTAGAGCGTCCACCAGGTGCACGCGGCGGCCGCGACGATGGGAAGGTCCCACACGCCGGAGCGCCTCAGGGTGACGGGCACCCAGGACACGGCGAAGGCCACGAGGATGATCCACGCCAGGGCCGGGTCCGTGAGGAGGGGGAAGTGGCGCCCTCGCACCTCCCACAGGAGCCGGGCGAGCGCGGCGAGCCCGGCGACGGCGAAGACCGCGGCCGCCAGGCACTGGGGCAGCGGGTGGCCCGTCAGCAGCCGCCAGGGCAGGATGGCCAGGACGGGGGTGGGGCCGAAGTAGAGGTAGAACCTTCCCTTGTAGAAGCTCGCATCCCAGAGCCTGTAGGGCGCGTTGGCTGCCGGGTCGTACGGATCCTTCATCCGGAGCAGCTGCGGGGCGGGCTCGATGGGCAGGTAGGTGTGCCCCTGGAGGAAGCCCTCGGCCAGGTACTCGTAGTGGTGCCAGACGTTCGTCCGGTCGGCGCCCCACGGGGCGACGCCCTCTGAGGTCCAGAAGGCCGCCGCCGCGCACACCCCGAGCGAGATCCAGAGCGCGAGGGCCGCGGTGCGCCTTGGGGAGGCCGTCATGGCGGGGGCGCCTTCCGCGCCAGCTCGGCCGCCGCGGCCGCGGCGATCGCCGTGGCGTCGGGGTGCCAGGGCTGCAGCTTGAGCGCCGCCCTGGCCTCCGCGAGCGCGGTCCCGTCGTCGCCCACCGTGTACGCGGCGCGGGCGAGCAGCACGTGGTCCTGGACGAACGTCGAGGGGTCCTGCACGCCGCCCACGTCGGAGAAGGCGGCGAGCGCGGCCAGGGCCATGGCCGCCCCGAGGGCGGCCTGCCTTGGCGCGGACCAGGGCCGCCAGAACCCCGGCGAGGCGAGCGCCCCCCCGGAGAGCACGGTGCATATCGCGGCGAGCGGCAGGCGGAAGCGGGCGCTCACGAAGAACAGGAGGATCGAGAGGGCGCAGGCCGCCGACACCAGGGCGAGCGCGGCCGCCGTTCGCGGCGACTCCGAGGCGAGGCGGGCGGCGCCGGCGACGCCGAGCACGAGGAGCAGCCCCCAGCACAGCGGGTTCCACCGGAGCCAGGGGGAGAGGGCCTTGTGGAACGCGTACGTCTTGTTGTTGTACTGCTCCCAGTTGTTCGCGAGGGCGTAGGCCTTGCGCGCCATGAGGGCGGCCCACGCCGCGGGATGGGCGAGCACGTCCGCGGCGAACCTCGAGCGCCAGTAGGCGTTCATCGCCGGGACGTCGGCCGGCAGCCCGCGTGTCTCCCTCTCGTACAGCAGGATGGATTCCGAGCGCGCGGGGTTCGCGCGGGCCTGCTCGGGCGTCAGGCTGACGCGCTGCGTGTAGTACCTTCCGTTGGCCCCCGGCCTGTTCGAGGCCCAGAGGTTGTAGGCGCCCTGCCACGGCAGGAAGCCCGCGACGCCGCCGACGCTCCACTGCCACGCCGACGCCGCGCCGAACAGGAGGACGCCCGCCAGGGCCGCCGCCACGCCCCGCGCCCGGCCCGCGCCCGGCCGGGCGAGAGCGAGGGCGGGGACGGCCATCCACGCGAGCAGGTAGTTCGGGCGGGCGAGGGTCGCGGCCGCCCACGCGAGGCTCGCGCCCGCCCACGCCGCGCCCCGCCCGGGATTGTCCAGCGCCGCGGCGAGGAGGTTAAGGCCGGTGAGGAAGAGCGTGAGGGAGAGCGTGGAGTCGAGCGCCTGGGTCGCAAAATGCACCAGGACCGGGTTGAGCGCGAAGAGCAGGCCCGCGGCCAGCGCGGCGGCATTGCCAAACCAGCGCCGGGCAAGGGCCGCGGCAAGGGCGGCGCCGGCCGCGTGGAGCCCGACGCCCAGCAGGAGGGCGGCCGGGAAGAGGCCGCCCGCCGAGACGCCCACGCCGCGCAGGCACGCCAGGAGAAGGGCGTAGCCCGGGGCCCGGTAGAACGGCTCCCAGGGCAGGGTGCCCCCCGCGATCGCCGCCGCCAGGTCCAGGTTCTCTCGCTCGTCGAGCACGGGCACGCGCCCGAGTGGCGTCCCCAGGTACCACGCCAGGTGGCCCAGGCCGTAGGCGAGCGCGGCGATGGCCGGCAGCGCCACCTCGACGCCCCGCTGCGGCACATCGGGTTTCGGGGGCATATCCGTGTTCGGGACGCTGCGTGACACCTCGGGTGATGACAACGCGGCGCGCCCCTTCATGCGAGCCCGATATGGCGCCCGCGAGGTCTTGACGGTGCGTCGGGGTGACGGACAGGCTCCACGCCATGCCGTCCGAGGAGCCACGCCCACGAAGAAAGCTGCCGCTGGTGAAGCTGGCGGTCCTGGCCGTGGCCGTGGCGGCGGCCGGGCTGCTGGTGATGCGCGGCGTCGACTACCGGTCCATCGGGGAGAGGGGCTTGGAGGCCATACGCGGCTCCGGTCCGTGGGTCTTCTTCGCGGGCACCGCCGTGCTTCCCGCGGTCGGCGCGCCGCTGAGCGCGTTCACGCTCGTCGCCGGTGAGGCCTTCGCGGCGAGGATGACGCTGCCCGGGGTGATGGCCGCGGTGCAGCTCGCGATCGCCGTGAACCTGGCGCTCACCTACTGGCTGGCACGCTACGCGCTGCGGCCGGTGCTCTCGAGGCTGGCGCTGCACTACGGGTACACCGTCCCCCGGGTGAACGCCGGCAACGCCCTCTCGATCACGCTCGTCGTGCGCCTGACGCCCGGGCCGCCCTTCTTCATGCAGTCCTACATCCTGGGCCTGGCCGAGGTGCCGTTCCGCCTGTACATGATCACCTCGTGGCTGTGCATCCTGCCGTGGTCGCTGGCGTTCATCGTGCTCGGCAAGGGGATCTTCAAGGGCGAC
>CAYNLL010000108.1:0-9092 GCA_964398015.1 uncultured Opitutaceae bacterium
GTACTCCGCGAGCTTTGCCTCGAAGGCCTTCACCTGGGGCCCCGAGGTGATCCAGCCGGAGCGCAGGACCTCGGCGACGCCGGCGATCGTCGCCTCGTCGATCGCCGGGCGGGTGAACGGAAGGAACGGCTCGACCGGCTTGGGTGGCGTGGCGACGGCAGGCGACGGCATTGCGGGGGTCATTCTGTGGGGTGACAGCGAATGCTCAAGGCTGGTTGCTTAAAAGATAGTGGTGCGGCCCCAGGGCCAGGACATGGTAGCGGAATGCCGGGTCGGCGAGAAGCGCCGCGGCGTCCCGGATCCGCGCCACAAGGAACACCCGCCCGGCACCCGCCCATTCGCGCCGGAACTCCTCGTCGTCGATGAACCGGGCCTTCAGCTCCGCGGGGTTGAGGAACTGCAGCTCCAGCTCGTCCCTGTAGCTGACGAGGCCCACGATGTCCCCCGCGTAGTACGTGAAGTC
The DNA here is from genome assembly GCA_964398015.1 of uncultured Opitutaceae bacterium. GTDB lineage: Bacteria > Verrucomicrobiota > Verrucomicrobiia > Opitutales > Opitutaceae > Palsa-1447. The sequence continues at coordinate 464 of CAYNLL010000108.1, forward strand.
GTGGAAGAACCCGTGGTAGTGGTAGACGCGGTCCCCAGGGCGGATCACCCCGCGGGCCGTCACGGCCACGTCCTTGGTGCTGCGCAGGTCGATGATCGGCATGGCGAGCGCCAGGATGCCCACCAGGAACACGAGCGTCGTCGTCATGGCGACGACGGCGCCCCGGGCGGCGCCGGCCGCCGCCGCGGAGCCGCGCGGGACCAGCGCGCGGATGCCGCCGACGCAGAGGATCGCCGCCATGATGAAGGCATAGGGCGTGAGCGCGGCGGCCTGCGACGAGTCGCGGATCAGCCCCGGCCGCAGGACCGCCACGACGAGGGCCGCCGCGAGGAGTCCCGAGAGGAAACCGAACACCCGCAGCCCGGTCCGCATCCTCGGGTAGGCGTCCGGCCTGGGCAGCACCGAGCCGAGCCAGGTCCCTATCAGGACGGCGAGCGGGGGGAAGGCCGGCAGGATGTAGTTGATCAGCTTCGACTGGGACTTGCTGAAGAAGAGGAAGATGAATGCGGCCCAGACGACGAGGAACCAAGCATCCGCGTTCTCCCTGCGGCGGGACCAGCCCCCCGCGAGCGCCTCCTTCAGGGCGGACCACAGGAAACCCGTCCACGGGAAGAGGCCGAGGATCAGGATCGGGACGTAGAACCAGAACGGCTGGTAGCGCCCGTGCCCCTTGTCGGTGAACCGCTCCCAGTGCTCGTAGACGAAGTAGAAGTGGGCCCAGCCGGGGTTCCTCGAGGACACGAGCACGTGCCACGGGGCGGCGATCGCCAGGAAGAGGAGGATTCCCGTCGGGAGATGGAGCGGCCGCAGCCTTCCCCACTGGCCAAAGAGCAGGAGCCACAGGAACATCACTGCGCCGGTGACCAGGAACCCCTCGAGCCCCTTGGTTAGGGTTGCCAGCGCCGCGCTCGCGTAGAGGCCGTAGAAGAACAACCGGCGCGCCGGCCCGGGCCTCTCGCGCACGCCGAGGATGAAGCAGTAGAGCGTGGCGCTCATCAGGACCGAGAGCGGCATGTCCAGGCTCACCAGGTGGCCCAGGGCCAGGTAGAGAAGGGAGGTCCCCAGGACGACCGCGGACCAGAAACCCGCCTCGCGGCCGTAGAGCCTCCGGGCGGCGCCGTAGGTCGCGAGGATGCCGCCGAGCGCGAAGAGCGCGGGCGCCAGCCGCACCGACCATTCGCTGGGGCCAAGCGCCTTCTCGCAGGCCGCGACGATCCAGTAGACCAGCGGCGGCTTCTCGAAATAGGGGACCCCGTCGAGGCGCGGCGTCACCCAGTCGCCGCTCGCGATCATCTCGCGGGGGACCTCCGCATAGCGGCCCTCGTCCGGATTGGTGAGCGGCGCGCTCCCGAGCCTCCACGCGAGGAGCGCCCCGAAGATGACCGTCAGGAGCACCACATCCCGGCGCCAGGAGGCGCGCGTGCTGGGGGGAGGCGTGGCCGTTGGACTCACGCCTTGGACCTAAGGACCTATGTCCTTGCCATGCAAGTCTCCCGGGACGCCTGGCGGGCCCGCCCCGCGCGCCGTCGGCCGAAGATACACGACGGCGAGGAGCGCCAGGACAACCCCTACGGGGAAACAGTGCCCGGGGAGGCTCGAGGGCCCGTGCATCCCGAGCGTGAGGACGAATCCCCACCAGACATAGACGAGGAGCGCCCCCACGGCCACGGCGTCCGCGCTGGCGGCAGTCCACCTCGGCGACCGGGATGCCGTCACCACGACCGCCACGACAACCGCGAGGGGAGCGAACTGGAGCGCCACCATTTCCGGCGGCGAGAGGAACGCCTGCCTGAAGTTCATCGCATGGAATTCGGAGCCGCACAGGAAGCTCACGGGGCCCAGGATCCACGGGAGCCCGCCCGGGGCCCTGCCCGGGGGGGCGGCCCCCGCCGCGACCGGGGCCGCCGGCTGGAAAAGGAGGAAGGAGGCCGCGGCCACGGCGACAACCGCCAGGGCGCTCATGCCGAGCTGGGTCCCCGACGCCGTGAAATGCTCCATGCGCCAAGTGCCCAGCGCCGTAGCGGCAACGCCGGCCGCGAAGACCGCAGCGACCACCCCGAGGCCCGCCGCGCCCAGCCACGGGGCGTTGCGGCGCCCCGGGAAAAGCATCTCCACCAGGGCGATGGGCACCGCAATGCTCCACACCGCGTGGAGGACAAGGACATACACGGTCCAGGGGGCGGCCATGCCCAGGGCGGGCATGTACCCGAAGTCGAGCAGGTGTGCCCGGAGGTAGTTGGGGTTGAAGAGCGACTGCGTCGCGAGGGCCTCCTCCACGATCCCGTACGCCAGCCCCAGCATCAGCAGCGTCGGCCAGCCCCTGCCCGTCCTGCGCGTCGCCTCGCGCACCAGGACGGCGCCGCCCCCGTAGAGCAGCACCATGACGGGAAACAGCCACATCTGGCTGAACGTGAGGTTGCCCAGGAGGTATTCGGCGATGAGCGGTGAAAGGACGAGGAGCGACGCCACCGGCGCGAGCGACGTTTTCATGGCCGGTGCGGGTTCGCCCCGGGGCCGCCCGGCGCACGACCCACCGCCTTGATCCAGCGGCGCAGCGCGACCGCCGCCCACACAATCTCCACGGCCCCGAAGGGCCACGCCCCCTGGAGAAAACCGTAAATGGACCCGAGGACGCACGCGCCCGCAAATGCCAGAACGAACCACCTGCTCCGCGCCTCGAGGGCGTAGCAGATGAGCATCGCGGTCACCGCGAAAAGGCCGAAAAGCGTCAGTCGGTCCATGCGTTCAAATCACCCGGGCAATGAAAGGAATTCTCAATCAGGCATTGCCACCGCCTGCGAACAAAAGCCGCAGGGCCCCCGCGGCAGGCGGCCCGACTGCGCGGGAGGCGGTTTTAAATTGAGCTCCCGCGAGACGTGGAGCCAGATTGGGCCCGATGCCCGCCCCCACCGCGCGAAACTTCTCGTTTGTCTGCGGACAGGACGACTTCCTGGTCGGCCGTGCGGGGCGCCAGCGCTTCGACGAGCTCGGGGCGGGCGCCGCGGACGAGTTCTCCCGGGAGATCGTGAACGGGTTCGCCGCGAACGTGGACGAGGTCGGGACGGCCATCAGCCGGTTCTGCGAGTCCGTGCAGACTCTCCCGATGTTCGGGGGGCGCAGGGTCGTGTGGCTCAAGGACGTCAATTTCCTCGCGGACACGGTCACGGGCAGGTCCGAGACGACGCTCAAGCGCGTGGAGGACCTCCAGCAGGTGCTCCAGTCCGTGAACCCGGATGAGACGGCCGTCCTGATCACGGCGGCCCCCGTGGACAGGAGGCGCTCCTTTGCAAAATGGTGCGAGAGAAACGCGGACTTCGTGCTCGCGGGCGGCGGCGAGGACGCAGGCGCCCTGGGCTCGGTCGTCCAGGCGGAGGCGCTTGCGGTGGGCGCCACGTTCGGGCCGGGCGCGGTCGATCTTCTGCTGGCAAGGATCGGCGCGAACGCGAGGCTCCTCGTGGAGGAGGTCCGCAAGCTGGCGGCGCATGCCGATGGCGCCGCGATTGCGGAGGCGGACGTCGCCGCGCTCACGCCCAATGCGGCGCAGGGGGACTTCTTTGAGACGGCCGACGCCTTCTTCAGCGGGGACCTCCAGTGGACCCTCGCCGCCCTCAAGCGGCATTTCTTCGCCGGGGGCGACGCCAGGCCCGTCCTTTCCGCGCTTCAGAATCGCAACCGCATCCTGATCCAGGTCCGGGCCCTGGCGGACGCGGGGGACGCCAGGGTCGGTCCCCGGGGCGTCGACGGCCTTCCGCGCGCCGCGGAGACCTACGCCGCGAGGTTCGGCGAGGCCTCCGCGGAGAAGAGCTCCTATAACGTGTTCACCCAGAACCCCTGGTACGTCGGCAAGCTGGCGGGGGCCGCCACGCTGCCAACACTGCGCCGCCTGATCGACAACCAGAGGGAGTTCATCAAGGCGTTCGAGGAAATCATCCGCAGGCCTGACGAGCAGGAGGACGTGCTGCGAGACATGGCCGTGCGCTGCCTGGCCGGGTAGGCGCCGCGGTCCCCGGCGCTTTTCCGGTCGCGTTTGCCGCGGGCAGGTATCTACTGGGCGGTTTCCGTGAACGAGCCGCCCGAACCCCTCCCCGACGAGCCAGTCCTCAACGTCCTTGCCGAGCGCTACGCCTCGACGGCGATCAGGGACGTGTGGTCGCGGCGCGGGAAGGTCCTGCTCGAGCGCGATTTTTGGATCGCGGTCATGAAGGCCCAGCGGGACCTCGGCGTCCCCATCCCGGCCGAGGCGATCAAGGACTACGAGCGCGTGAAGGGGCGGATCGACCTGGAGTCCATCGCGAAGAGGGAGCGGGTGACGCTGCACGACGTGAAGGCGCGCATCGAGGAGTTCTCAGAGCTCGCCAAGCGCCAGTTCATCCACCTGGGCCTCACCAGCCGCGACCTCACCGAGAATGTCGAGCAGCTCCAGATCTTCCGGTCCCTGAAGATCGTGCAGAAGAAGGTGGCGGCTGCGCTCCTCGCGATCGCGCGCCGCGCCGAGGAATACCGCGACCTCATGATCACGGGCCGCACCCACAATGTCCCCGCGCAGCCGACGACCCTCGGCAAGCGCCTCGCGATGTTCGGCCAGGAGCTCCTCCTCGCGCTCGACCGCCTTGACGGACTCATCGAGCGTTACCCCGTCCGCGGCCTAAAGGGCGCCGTCGGGACCCAGCTCGACCAGCTGACGCTCCTGGGCGGACGGGCCGACAAGGTCGACGACCTAGAGAGCCGCGTCCTTCGGCACCTCGGCATCCCCGCGTCCCTCGACTGCGTTGGCCAGGTCTATCCCCGCGGCCTGGACTTCGACGTCGTCTCGGCGCTCCACCAGGTCGGCGCCGCCGCCGCCAGCTTCGCCACGACCATGCGGCTGATGGCGGGGGCGGGGCTCGTGACGGAGGGTTTCCAGGAGGGCCAAGTCGGCTCGTCCGCCATGCCGCACAAGGCCAATGCCCGCAACTGCGAGCGCATCTGCGGTTTCTCCACCATCCTGGGCGGCTACGTCGCGATGACGGCCGCGCTTGCGGGCGACCAATGGAACGAGGGCGACATCTCGTGCTCGGTCGTGCGCAGGGTGGCGCTGCCCGACGCGTTCTTCGCAATCGACGGGTCGCTCGAGACGTTCCTCACGGTCCTCGAGCAGATGGAGGCCTTCCCGTCCTCGATCGCCCACGAGAATGAGCGGAACCTCCCCTTCCTCGCCACGACCACGATCCTCATGGAGGCGGTGAAGCGCGGCGCCGGGCGCGAGACCGCCCACGAGGCGATCAAGGAGCATTCGCTCGCCGCGGTGAAGGCCATGCGCTCGGGGACGCCCGGGGCGGACTTCCTCGACCGGCTCGCGGGGGACAAGCGCATCGGGCTCGGCAAGAAGGCCCTTCTCGGGATCCTCGCGGAGAGCGCGCGGTTCGTGGGCTCCGCTCCCAACCAGGTCGACGCCTTCGCCGCGGAGGTGAAGCCACTTGCAAAACGGGTCAAGGGCGCGGCCGAGTACCGGCCGGCACGTCTGCTTTAGTCCTCACTCGGGCCGCCAGAACTTTTCAATTGCGTCCCCCGCAGGGGATGCGCTTGCTTGGACCCTCACTGTCCTGACAATCCCTTACCAGTTTCAACATGCCTGAACTCATCGGAAACGTTTTAGTCGGTCAATCCGGCGGCCCCACCTCCGTTATCAACGCAAGCGTGGCCGGCATCGTCGCCGAGGCGCTCAACCATGAGTCGATCGAGGAGATCTATGGCGGTCTCAACGGCGTCCTCGGCATTCTGCAGGAAGACCTTGTGGATCTGGCGGCCGAGTCGCAGCAGCAGATCCGCGCGCTCCGCCACACGCCGGGCGCCGCGCTCGGGACGTGCCGCTACAAGCTCAAGAAGCAGCAGGACTTCGAGCGGGTCCTCGAGGTCTTCAAGGCGCACAATATCCGCTATTTCTTCTACATCGGCGGCAACGACTCCCAGGACACCGCGGACAAGATCTCCAAGCTGGCGGCCCAGCAGGGCTACGAGCTGCGGGTCATCGGCGTGCCGAAGACGATCGACAACGACCTCACCGGCACGGACCACTGCCCGGGCTACGGGAGCGTGGTCAAGTACCTCGCCACGACGGTGCGCGAGATCGCCTGCGACAACGAGGCGATGGGCCAGGGCGACCTGGTCTCGATCGTCGAGGTGATGGGCCGCAGCGCGGGCTGGATCGCCGCGGGCACCGCGCTCGCGAAGCGCCGCGACCATCCCCACGACGCCCCCCACCTCATCCTCCTTCCCGAGGTCCCGTTCAACCAGGAGAAGGTCCTCGAGGACGTTAAGCGCGTGCTCAAGCGCGAGCGCTACTGCCTGATCGTCGTGGCCGAGGGGCTGGTCGACGCGGACGGCAACTACCTTGCGGCCGATTCGGCGACCGACGCCTTCGGGCATGCGAAGCTCGGGGGCGCGGGAGACGCGCTGGCCGAGATCATCGAGGCGGGAGTCGCAGGCGCGAAGGTCCGGGTCGCCCGCCCGGGGCTGATCCAGCGCGCCGCCGCCCACGCCGCATCCAAGACGGATGTCGACGAGGCCTTTCTCGCCGGCCAGGCGGCCGTGCGCGCCGCGATTGCCGGGGAGACCGACAAGATGGTCACGCTGGTGCGCGGCGAAGCCGAGCACTACACCGTCGAGACGGGACTGGCGCCGCTCAGCGAGATCGCGAACGGGACGAAGAAGCTCCCGCGCGAGTGGATCAACGAGGACCTGGTCAGCATGAACTTCCAGTTCCTGCGCTATGCGCAGCCGCTCATCCAGGGCGAGGTGACGGTGCCGTACGACAGCGGCGTGCCCACCTACGCGAAGCTCGACAAGGTGCGGGTCGAGAAGCTCCTTCCGGCCTACGAGACCTGATCGGCGCCCCTGGCGGCGACGAACGGCTCCTCCCTAAGGTCGGGCTCGCGCCTGCCAGAAAGGAGCTGCAGCCAGACTCGGGCGTTCGCGAGGACGACCACGGCGACGAGCACGAGGAACACGGCGGTCACCGCCGCGTCCACGTGGGCGTTCAGGGCCTGCCGCGTCGATGACGCGGCCGCGGCCGCGCTCAGGAAGCCCAGCCTCGGGTCCGCGCTGAAGATCTTCATCGCCCCGGCCGTCATCGTGACCGCCAGGAGCCAGCCCAGCGGCAGGAGCGTGACCCACATGTGGCGCGCGCGCCCCATCTTGATGAGCACGGTCGTCCCGAGGGACAGCGCGATCACGGCGAGCAGCTGGTTGGCCACGCCGAAGATCGGCCAGAGCGAGTTGATGCCGCCCAGCGGGTCGACGACCCCCTGGTAGAGGAACCAGCCCCATGCGGCCACGAAGAGCGCGGTCGCGCCCACGTTTCCCGCGAGCGAGCGGGTGTCGCCCAGCGGGCGCCAGGCCATGCCGAGGATGTCCTGGACGAGGAAGCGCCCGATGCGCGTCCCCGCGTCGATCGTGGTCAGGATGAAGAGGGCCTCGAACATGATCGCGAAGTGGTACCACACCGCGAGCGCCGTCCTGTTCTTGAGGGCACCCGCCAGGATCTTCGCCATCCCGAGCGCGAAGGTGGGGGCGCCCCCGGCGCGCCCCACCATCGTCCTCTCGCCGACGCTCGAGGCGAGCGACGCCATGTCGGAGGGCGTGACGGGGAACCCGAGGGCCGAGATGTGCTGCGTGACCGCGGCGACGTCGCCCTTAACGTTGATCGCAAAGTATTCTCCGGGCTGCATCGCACAGGCCGCGATGACCGCCATCACCCCCACGCACATCTCCGTCATCATCGCCCCGTAGCCGATCGTGCGGATGTCGCGCTCGTGCGAGAGGAGCTTCGGCGTCGTCCCAGACGAGACGATCGCGTGGAACCCGGACACGGCGGCGCACGCGATCGTGATGAAGCAGAAGGGGAAGACGGGACCGGCGAAGACAGGCCCGGAACCGTCGACGAAGCGGGTCACGGCCGGCATCCTCAGATGGGGGCCGAGCGCGACGATCGCGACCCCCAGCGCGGCGATCGTGCCGATCTTCATGAACGTGCTCAGGTAGTCGCGGGGAGCGAGCAGCAGCCAGACGGGGACGATGGAGGCCACGAGCCCGTAGCCCATGATCCACCAGGCCAGGGTCGTCCCCCTGAGCGTGAGCAGGCCCTCAAGGGGCGTTCCGGCAAGGAACTGCCCTCCCCACACCGCCGCGAGCAGCGCCGCCACGCCGGCTGCCGTCACCGCGTGAAGACTTCTCCCGCCCTGCCCACCCGTGCGGAGGGCCACCCCCATCGCGAGGCCGATCGGCACGGACGCCGCGATCGTGAAGACGCCCCACGGGGACTCGGCGAGGGCGTTGACGACCACCAGGGCAAGCACCGCAAGGAGGATCACGCTGATCGCGGTGACGCTCACCAGCGCCGCCACGCCGGCGAAAGGCCCCACCTCCTCGCGCACCATCTGGCCGAGCGACTTGCCCCGGCGCCGCACCGAGCAGAAGAGGACGACGCTGTCGTGGACCGCCCCGCCGAAGACGGCCCCGATCAGGATCCAGAGGAATCCCGGGAGGTAGCCGAACTGCGCGGCCAGCACCGGGCCCACCAGCGGGCCCGGCCCGGCGATCGCCGCGAAATGGTGCCCGAAGACCACCCAGCGGTTCGTCCTCACGAAGTCCT
>CAYNLL010000109.1:0-6706 GCA_964398015.1 uncultured Opitutaceae bacterium
ACTTCACCGAGTCGGGATCGCCCCCGTGCTCGCCGCAGATGCCGAGCTTGATCCCCGGCCGTGTGCGCGAACCCTTCTCGATCGCGATCTGCATCAGCTGGCCCACGCCGGACTGGTCGATCGAGGCGAACGGGTTCTTCTTGAAGACCTCAGCCTCCTGATAGGCGCCCAGGAAGGAGCCCGAGTCATCGCGCGACATGCCGAGGCCCGTCTGCGTGAGGTCGTTGGTCCCGAAGCTGAAGAATTCAGCTGTCTGTGCGATCTCGTCGGCCGTGAGGGCGCCGCGCGGGATCTCGATCATCGTGCCGACGGAGTAGGCGATCTTTGTCTTCTTCTCCGCCTGCACCGCCTTGGCGACCTCGTGGACGACGGCGACCTGCAGGTCGAGCTCCCTCTTGAAGCCGACGAGCGGGATCATGATCTCCGGCTTGGCCTTGAACCCCTGCTTGTTCGCGTCGGCCGCGGCCTCGAATACGGCGCGGGCCTGCATGGCCGTGATCTCGGGATACTTGATGCCCAGGCGGCAGCCGCGGAACCCGAGCATCGGGTTGAACTCGTGGAGCTCGTGCACGCGGTTCGTGATCTTCTCGACCGAGATCTTCAGCTTCTGCGCGAGGTCGAGCTGCGATTCCGGCGTGTTCGGCAGGAACTCGTGCAGCGGCGGGTCGAGGAAGCGGATCGTTGCGGGCAGCCCCTTCAGCGCCTTGAAGATGCCGAAGAAGTCCGAGCGCTGGTAGGGCAGCAGCTTTGCAAGCGCCGCCTCCCGGTCCGCAAGCGTGTCGGCCAGGATCATTTCGCGCATCGCGTCGATGCGGTCGCCCTCGAAGAACATGTGCTCCGTGCGGGTGAGGCCGATGCCGACGGCGCCGAACGCCACGGCGATCTGCGCCTGGTCCGGCGTGTCCGCGTTGGTGCGGACCGTGAGGCGCGTGGCCTTCGAGCACCACTTCATGAGCTGGCTGTAGTTCTTGAACTTCTCGGTGGCCTGCGCGGCCTTGTCGCCGTGGATGAGCCCGGCGACGATCTCGGAGGGTGCCGTCTTGATCTGGTCGGCGTAGACCGCGCCGATCGTGCCGTCGATGGACAGGAAGTCGCCTTCGCTGATCGTGAGACCGGCGACGGTGAGCGTCTTCTTGTCATAGTCGATGTGCAGGCCCGCGGCTCCGCAGACGCACACCTTGCCCATCTGGCGGGCGACGAGCGCGGCATGGGAGGAAACGCCCCCGCGCGCGGTCAGGATGCCCTCGGCGGCGATCATTCCGCGGAGATCCTCGGGCGAGGTCTCGACGCGGACCAGGAGGACCTTTTCGCCCTTCTCGGCGGCCGCGACGGCCCTGTCGGCGTTGAAGTAGATGCGCCCTGTGGCGGCGCCGGGGCCCGCGGGGAGCCCGGTGGCGATGACGCTGGCCTTCTTGACCTCGGCCAGGTCGAACACGGGCGCCAGCAGCTGCTCGAGCTGGTCGGCCGGGTTGCGCAGGATCGCCGTCTGCCAGTCGATCAGGCCCGCCTTCACCATGTCGATTGAGAACTTGAGCGCGGCCATCGCCGTGCGCTTTCCGTTGCGGGTCTGCAGCATGTACAGCTTGCCGTCCTGGATCGTGAACTCGATGTCCTGGACGTCCTTGAAGTGCTTCTCAAGGATGGCGCGCACCTTCAGGAGCTCCGCGTAGGACTTGGGCATCTGCTCCTTCAGCTCGAGCACAGGCTCGGGAGTGCGCACGCCGGCCACGACATCCTCGCCCTGCGCGTTGATCAGGAACTCGCCGTAGAACTCATTCGTACCGTTGGCCGGGTTGCGCGTGAACGCGACGCCGGAGCCGGAGGTCTCGCCCGTGTTGCCATACACCATGGCCTGCACGTTGACGGCGGTGCCCCACTCGCTCGGGATGTTGTACTTGCGGCGGTAGACGATCGCGCGGTCGTTCATCCAGGAGCCGAACACGGCGCCCGCGGCGCCGAGGAGCTGTTCCCACGTGTCGTTGGGGAAGGACTTTCCCGTGCGGTCGTGGACGAGCGCCTTGAAGCGCTTGACGAGCTCCTGCTGGTCCTCGGCCGTAAGCTTGGAGTCCTCGACGCCGGCTTGGTACTTCTCGTGCTTGAAGGCCTCGATCACCGTCTCGAACGGCTCGTGGTCCTCGCCCTCCTTCTTCTGCACGCCGAGGACGACGTCGCCGTACATCTGGATGAAACGGCGGTAGCAGTCCCACGCGAAGCGGGGATTCTTGGTCGCGGCGGCAAGGGCGAGCACGGTCTGGTCGTTGAGGCCGAGATTGAGGATCGTATCCATCATGCCGGGCATCGAGTCGCGCGCGCCGGAGCGCACGGAGACCAGGAGGGGGAACCCTGTGGAGTCCCCGAACTTGTGGCCCATGATCTTCTCAATGCCGGCGATGCCGGCGGCGACTTGAGCATGGAGGGCCTTGGGATAGGTGCGCTTGTTGGCGTAGTAGTAGGTGCAGACCTCCGTCGTGATCGTGAAGCCCGCCGGCACGGGAAGGCCAATGCGGCTCATCTCAGCGAGATTGGCGCCTTTTCCGCCCAGGAGCGGCTTCATCGAGCCGTCACCGTCCGCCTTCCCGGCACCCCATGAGTAGACGTATTTGGGTGCCTTCGGGGAGGCAGAATTCTTTGACGAAGTCCTGGCTTTCGCGCGGGATTTCAGGGTTTTTGATTTGGAGGCCATGGCTATATGACTGAGAGAAAATGCGGCGCTAAGCGCGCCGCCAAAGGAACGGCTATTGCATTCCCGCGGGGCCGCACTGTCAACCGTCCAGCGGTGCCGGGAATTTTGGGTTCGCATCCGTCGCCGGCCCCTTTCAACACTGCAGTCCGTGCTTCCCGACGCCGACCCACGCATCAAGCTCCAGGTCTTTGAGGGCCCGCTTGACCTCCTGCTCTTCCTCATAAGGAAGAACGAGATAGACATCTACGACATCCCGATCGAGTCGGTCACGAAGCAGTACGTCGCCGTGCTGCGCTCGATGCAGCAGCTCGACCTCGAGGTCGCCGGGGAATTCTTCGTGATGGCGGCCTCGCTGATGGAGATCAAGAGCAGGATGCTCCTGCCGAAGGGCCAGCATGCCGTCGATCCCGAAGGGGACGGCGACGACGACATCGACCCGCGCTGGGAGCTCGTCCACCAGCTCCTCCAGTACAAGAAATTCAAGGATGCGGCGGGACGCCTCGCCGAGATGGCGCGCCTCCAGCGCGACCTCATGGAGCGGCAGCTGTCCCACAGGCCGGCCGACTCGCTGGACCGCCCGCTCAAGGGCGTCAACCGGATCGAGCTCTGGAACACGTTCAACCTCGTCCTGCGCCGCCTCGCGGAGAAGCTAGTCGTGGGCGAGATCCACGACGAGACGGTCACCGTCGCCGACCAGATGGAGTGGCTCCTCGAAAGGATGCGCACGGAGCGGACGTTTGTCTTCTCGGCTCTGTTCGAGGGGCGCGTGTCGCTCCGTCGGCTGGTGGCCACATTCCTCGCGGTCCTCGAGCTCACGCGCCTCAGGAAGATGCGCCTGCGCCAGAATGAGGCCTTCACGGACATCATTTGCGACGTGGCGGACGAAAACCCGCTTGAAACGCAGCCTGTGGCAGCCACGTTGGAGACGTGAGCAAGAAAAGACCGAAACGCGGGCCGGGGGCCCTCCTGGGCCTCGGGCTCGACAACGACGACGGGCACCGCCGGATCACCACCGGCGAGCAGTTCGCGATCGTCGGCGGATCGGCCGAGACCCACGAGCGCATGACCGAGACCGTCGTGAAGACGTTCGAGGAGCTCAAGCAGAGGGGAAAGCACCTGAACGAGGTCCGCCCCAAGGAGCTGGCCGACATCATAAAAAAGTCGTCGCCGAAGTGACGCCGGATTTGCATTTGTCCCGATTCCTCGTCTATTGACCCTCCACATGTCCGACAAGATCACCCATCTCACCACCGACACCTTCAAGGCGGCCGTCTCCACCTCAACCACGCCGCTGCTTGTCGACTTCTGGGCGCCGTGGTGCGGGCCGTGCAAGGCGATCGCCCCGGTCCTGGACGAACTCGCCGCCGAGTTCGATGGGAAGATATCGATCGCCAAGGTGAATATCGACGACAACGAGGCCATCGCGGCCGAGTTTGGGATCCGGGCGATACCGACGATGCTGCTCTTCAAGGGCGGCCGCGTCATCGAGCAGATCGTCGGGCTCCTGCCCAAGGCAGCGCTGAAGACGAAGCTCGCGGCGCAGATCTGACCGGCGGGGTTGCGTCAGGCGACGAGACCCGCGGCAAAGAGCGCGGCGTAGAGGGCGATGAACCTGCCGGTGTCGCCGAGGAGGGCCACGAGGTCGCCCGGGGTTGTCGCGGACGCCAGGCGCCGTGCGTGCGAAAGGGCAAGCGGGGCGGTCAGCAGGGGAAGCAGGCACCATGCGCTGAAGCCGCGGAGCCAGAAGGAGACGGGAACGGCGAGCGCGGCGCACGCCGAGACGGCGAACTGCGCGCGTGCGAAGCCGCGCCCGAGGCGCACGACCAGCGTGCGCTTGTGCGCCGCCGCGTCGGTGTCGGCGTCCCTGTAGTTGTTCACGAGAAGGATGTTCGCGGCGAGGAGCCCCATGGGGACACCCGCCAGGACCGAGAGCGGCGTCACCGCGCCGGCCTGCACGAAGTAGGTGGTGGCGACGGCGACGAGGCCGAAGAACAGGAAGACGAACAGGTCGCCGAAGCCGTGGTACCCGAGAGGCCAGGGCCCGCCCGTGTACGCGATGCCGCACGCGATGCTGGCGACGCCCACGGCGAGCATCCAGGGGCCTCCCCAGTGGATCAGGCCCAGGCCGACGGCGAAGGCGACCGCGAAGACCCCCGCCATGGCGCCCCGCATGACGGCCGGCCTGACGAGGCCCGAGGCGACCGCGCGCCTAGGCCCCACGCGGGCCGCGCTGTCAGCCCCGTGGACGAAGTCGTAGTAGTCGTTCGCGAGGTTCGTCCCCACCTGGACGAGGAGCGCGAAGGCGAGGCAGAGCGCCGCCGCCGCCGGCACAAAGCGGTGGTCATGGCCGGCGAGCGCCGAGCCGACGGCGACGGGGGCGACCGCGGCCGGCAGCGTCCGGGGGCGCGCCGCGGCGATCCAGGTCCGCCAGGGGTGGGGCGGGGGGGACGCGGTCGCACCGGTCATTTTATGGCGAATCCCACAAACTGGGGCGACCGCCGGCTCACATGGCGGTCCACCTTTCTAATGTTGCCGTGCATCCTGTCCTGCACCGACTTGATGAAGGCGTCGACCTCCTCGGGCCGGCCCTCGGCCTCCAGCAGGACGCGGCCATCCGGCAGGTTCGTCACGAAGCCCGACACCTCGTATTCGCGCGCCACCTGGTGCGCGGTGTACCTGAATCCGACGCCCTGCACGCGCCCGGTGAAATATGCTGCCTCGTGGTGGGTCTCCGGCATGGACCGAGGATGATAGGCGCGGGGAAGCGGCCCGTTCAACACGCAAACGTCGGGGGCGTATCGGTTTCGCGGCGCGGCAGGATTTTATTTGCTTCAGGGGCCTTATCGGGAATCATTTCCTGCAACAGATGAGCGATTTCGATGCTGACAGCCTCTCGGAGAACGAGTGGGAAGAAAACGGCGATCTGGCCTGGAACGAATTTGATTGGGAGGTCTATCTGCGCGAGCAAGAGGGGGCCATCCACCGCTATCTCGGCTATTACGAGTCGTTGAAGCCCGGCCCCGAGAGGATTGACGAGGTCGCTGACAAGATGGGATGGGATCGCGCCGACGCGGAGGAGTCCGAGGAGAAGGACGCCGCGGAGAAGATCCTTTTTTCCGACGAGATCTACACCCTGCAGAAGAATCCCGTGTTCATCGCAACGAAGGCGCTCTTCCTGAGCCTGCGCCGTTCATGGGAGCTCGCCGCCGCGAAGCCCGGGAAGATCCCGCAGCCCTTGGCCGTCTCCTTCCTCGCGTCGCTCTACCGGTGCGAGGAGCAGGCCGTGATGGCGGTGCACGCTCTGGACTTCGGCGACTACACAATGGCCATTTGCCTCTTCAAGAGGGCCCTTGCCGCCCTTAACGACTGCTTCGCCCACATTGGTTCGGAGGCGGCGGATGCCAGCGCCGTGATCTGCGAATGCCGCGAGGAGATGCGCCACCGGCTCTTCGACCTGCGCGAGATCTGGCTCCGGGTGATCAGCGACTGCCGCGACGACACCGACCGGCAGGGAGACGACGAGGGCTGACGGGGGCCGAAGGGCCCGAAAATCGTGCGGCGCGCCTTGCCTAGAGCCGACACCGCATTTCACTCATCGGGTATCGCCCAGGGCGGGCGATTTCCACTCGTTCCCTTGGCGCCGCCCTGAATAGTTTGCCCAACGCCCGCTGCCGATCCTGCCAGGCCAAACTCCCAAAACCACAGACATGCCCTCCCTATCGATGAACCCACGTTCCGCATCCGCCCCGGCCGCCGGCGCACGCCATGATCGCCCGGCTGCCGCGTGCGGCGCCCTCGTCCGTCTTCTCTGCTGCGTGCTCGTGGCCCTCGCGGCTGCGGCCGGTGCTTCGGCCCAATCGGAGTCCGAAAGGAGCGAACCGGCGGCGAAGGAGGTTCCGGCGGAGGCCCCGAAGGCGGACTCCGCAATCGCGAGAAAATCCGATGCGCCGGTGCCGAAGGAGTCCTCGTCCGTCACCCACCACCAGGTGAAGATCGCCGACCAGGACATCAGCTACACGGCGA
>CAYNLL010000109.1:6716-9075 GCA_964398015.1 uncultured Opitutaceae bacterium
GCTGATCCGCAAGGGAGACGACCCGGTGGCTTCGATGTTCTACGTCGCGTACACGCGCGACGGGTTGAAGGGAATGGAGCATCGTCCCGTGACCTTTTTCTACAACGGCGGCCCGGGCTCGTCGACCATGTGGCTCCACATGGGCTCGTTCGGGCCGCGCATCGTGGAGACGGCCAACGCCCAGGCGACCGGGCCTGCGCCGTACCATGTCGCCAACAACGACAACAGCCTGCTCGACCGCACCGACCTTGTTTTCATCGACGCGGTCAGCACGGGTTTTTCGAAGGTCGTCGGCAAGGGCGTGGGAAAGGACTTCTGGGGGACGGACGGTGACGTCGATGCGTTTGCCAAGTTCATCACCCGCTACGTCACGCTCAACCACCGCTGGAATTCACCAAAGTTCCTCTTCGGCGAGTCGTACGGGACGCTGCGCTCCGCGGCGCTCGTGTACCACCTCCAGGAGGAGGGAATGAGCTTCAACGGCGTCGTGCTGCTCTCCTCGGTGCTGGACTATGCGCCCCTGATCTCGCCGGTCCTGGACGAGCCCTACGTGAACATCCTTCCCACCTACGCGGCCATTGCCTGGTTCCATGACAGGCTGCCGCACAAGCCCGCGGACCTGGGCGCCTTTCTGCAGCAGGTGCGCGACTTTGCGACGGGCGATTATGCGCGGGCGCTCTCGAAGGGGCAGGATCTTCCCGACGCCCAGGTCGACGCCCTTGCCGCAAGGCTCCATGAATTCATAGGGCTGAGCGTGCAGTACCTGAAGGAGGCGAACCTGCGGGTGCAGCCGGGCCGCTTCCGCAAGGAGCTGCTGCGCGACGAGCGGCGCACGCTGGGCCGCTACGACGGCCGCTTTGAGGGCATCGACGTCGACGCTGCCGGAGAGCGGCCGTCCGACGACCCGTCGTCGTCGGGGATCACGGGGGCGTTCACCGCGGCCTTCAACAGCTACCTGGCCGACGAGCTCAACTACAGCCACGACGGCCCGTACGAGGTCAGGAGCAGCGCCTTCGCGATAAAGGACTGGAGCTTCGCCCACAAGCTGCCGCAATCCACGGAGATCAGCTTTCCCTATCCGCTCGCCTTTGTGATCGACGACCTAGGCCAGGCGATGAGGGAAAACCCGCACCTGAAGGTGTTCTCCGCGAACGGCTACTTCGACTTGGCCACGCCCTTCCTTGGCACGGAACGCGACCTTCACCACATGCAGCTCGACCCGAGCCTGCGGGGCAACCTGAGCTTCGGCTACTACCCCTCGGGGCACATGGTCTACCTCAATCCGGAGGCTCATAAGCTGTTCCGGGCGGACCTGGCCAAGTTCTACGACAGCGCGGCGCAGCCCTGATGTCCACTGTGCGGCGCCGCGGCGTGCGCGTGGGCAGACCAGGATTTACGTAAGGTAAATTGACATAACGGGTTGCGAATCTCGTGGCCCTGGGAAAAAGCTCCGCCATGAGTAGAATGCGGGCCTCGCGATTGCCGGATCCGGCTATTCAGGTCAACCGGCGCAGCCGCGCAGGTGCTTATGGGTCCCGTCGGTCGCGATAATACGGGTTCTATATCCTCATCAGGGGGTTGCAGCGCGTGCACAGGCGAGTAAGGTCCTGGTCTCGAACCCACAACCCCTCCCTCCTCCGATGAAATGGATTTCCCTGGCCATCCCTTGCCTTGTTGCCCTTTGCGGCTGCCAGAACAACTATTACTCCCAGAAGTATAGGAACACGGCTGCCCCTGAGGCGGCTCGCTACCTTCTGCCGCACGTGGGGGCTGCGGAGATCGTGAGGGTTGAGGGCAGGGACCTCGCAAGCGAGGCTAGGAAATACGAGCAGGGCGGGTATGTGACGATCGGCTATTCCAAGTTCAAGGCGGACACCGACGACTATACCTCGCTTTTGCGAGCGGCCGCACAGGAGGTCCAGGCGGACCTTGTCCTTTCAAGCGTCACCGCGCTGGAGGACCGTGAGGAGATCCTCGCCGAGGACCAGAACAACCCGACAATTAGCAACACGAGCGGCAGCGGAGGCTACATCCTGGCCACGGGCGGCCGGCAGCCCGTCGCCTCCATGGGAAGCACGAACCAGTCGCCGCAGATGGTCGGCGCGGCCGTCTCAACCGCGGTCCCGCAGAGCCAGTACAGGGCCGTCTTCATGCGCAAGCACGTCGTGCTTCTCGGCGCCAATGTGGCGGCACTCAGCCGCGAGCAGCTCCAGGCATCGCCGCCTGCCCACGGGCTCGCCGTGGCCTCGGTGGTCGAGGGTTCCCCGGCCGCGCTGGCCGGCGTCGCGCCCGGCGGCGTCGCCGAGGCGGTGGAGCTGGAGGCGGTCACGGACCTGGCGGGCTCCCTGAAGCTGATCGA
>CAYNLL010000110.1:0-9022 GCA_964398015.1 uncultured Opitutaceae bacterium
CACGCCCTCGCCCACACCGAGCCCGACGCCTTCGCCCACGCCGAGCCCGACTCCGAGCCCGACTCCCTCGCCGACACCGTCGCCCACGCCCTCGCCCACACCGAGCCCGACGCCTTCGCCCACGCCGAGCCCGACTCCGAGCCCGACTCCCTCGCCGACACCGTCGCCCACGCCCTCGCCCACACCGAGCCCGACGCCTTCGCCCACGCCGAGCCCGACTCCGTCGCCCACACCCACGCCGACGCACCCGGTGACGCCGACGCCGACGCCCACACCTACGCCGACACCCACATCGACGCCTCCGCCAGACGATTAGAAATCCGCTGAATCCATGAAGATGAATTCTTGCAGACGAGAACCTCGTCGTGGGAGCGCCCTGCTGGCCGCGCTGATAGTGATTGTGATCCTTTCGTTCGCGGCCGCAGGCGTGCTATCCTACAGCCTCACGACCTACCGCAACTCCATGCGCCAGGCCCTGCTCGACCAGGCGAAGGAGGTTGCAGACAGCGAGATGGAATACCTGTACTACCAGTGGAAGGTCGCCCTGCTCAACAAGGCGCCCGTGGCCAACATCTCGTGCCTCACGAGCGCCGGGAATGCGAACCCCAGCAGCCCCCTGGTCACGCCGGCGAGCTACCCCTCGATCTATCCCAGCAGCCCCCCGTCAATCTGCGGCACCGACATGGTCACGACGGCGCAGACGCCGTTCTCCTCCGCGGACAGCACATGGGTGGTCCACCGCACGCTTGTCTTCAACCCGATCCAGGGAACCTCGGACGGGAGCGCCCAGGGATTCGTGCCCGGAACGCTGCAGATCGGGCATAACTTCTACTTCTCAGCCTATGTGAGCGCCTCGATCGACAATCCCGTGGTGGGCACGATCGGCTACCATTCGGGCCGCCACTTCGTGTACTCGAGCACCTCGCTCTTCCAGTTCGCCGTGTTTTACCAGGGAAACCTCGAGATCGCGGCGGGCGGCAACATGACCATCACGGGCCCGATCTCCACGAACGCGAGCGCCTACATGGGCTCCCAATCGGGCTACACGCTGACGATCTCGAGCACCGCCTATTACTTCCAGGATTACAACGGCGCCTCGGACCCGCTCTCGGGCGAGACCGACCGCCTTGAGGGCACCGGCGCCCTTTCTGACCCCGTCTACAATCCCAATCCGGAGGCCGCGGCCCCCGGGAACCAGGCCGCCCAGCGCGCGCTCCAGGTGGACAAGCTCAGCTCGCAGTCGAGCTTCATCGGCGGCGTCGACGTCGCCAACGACATCGCGACCTACCCCACCGCCTACACCAATCTGGCGGGCGTCCCGGATCCCAACGAGGTCTACCGCGCCGTCATCGCCCCTCCTCCCACGGACGGCTCGGGCGCCCTGATCCCGGAGGACCCGGTGGTCGCCTCCAGCCGCATGTACAATAACGCCTCGCTGCTGATCACCGTCCAGCAGACGGCACCGGTGTCGGGGACCGGGATCGTGCTCTACCCCACTCCCGGTTGGAACACCCAGGTCCACATCGGCACAGCCGCGAATCCTTCGGCCTACGACGCCACCTTCGCCAACACGCTCACGACGGGCGCCAATCCCATCATCACAAGCGTCAGGACGAACGTCACGGACCCGCGCGAGGAGCTCAACGGGGCCACCGGCGGCGTCAACATGACGACGGTGGACATCGGCAACCTGAACACCGCGCTCACCGACCCGGCGACCGGCGCCCTGGTCACCAATCCCACGCTCGCGGCCGCCTACAACGGCGTCCTCTACGTCTATGACAAGACGGACGGCTCCGCGTCGTCCACCATAGCGCCCAATTCGCTCAACGCCGTGCGCATTGCCGACGGGACGACGACCCCGAACGTCCCCGACCAGAACGGCAATCCGCTGGGCTTCTCCGTGGTCTCGAACAACGGCGTCTACGTCCAGGGCGACTACAACACGACGCAGATCACGGCCGGCGGGCAGCTGGTCAACAACCCCGCCGCGATCATGGGAGATGCGATCACGGCCCTGTCGCAGGGCTGGACCCCGGCGGAATCAAGCCTTGTCATCTCCAGCAGGCAGGCCACGGCGAGCGCCCCCACCGGCGCCAACGGCGTCAACCCCGCGAGCGGAGGCACGCCCGGGGGCATGACCGTCAATGCCGCGATCCTCACGGGGAACACCCCCTCGACCAGCAGCCTCAACAGCGGCGGCGTCCAGAACCTGGTGCGGATGATCGAGGACTGGTGGGACCCCGACCTCGGCCTCACGCTCGACGGCTCGCTCGGCCAGCTCTTCACCTCCAAGTATTTCTCGGGGGCCTACCTGGGCAACGGCGTCCAGCCGCGGCTGCCCAATGCCGGCGACCGCATCTACCTTCAGCCGCAGATCCGCAATTTCGACTACGACAACGGTTTTCTCTCGCGCACGCCTGCGGGCTCCCCCACGACGACGAATTTCGCACGGGGCGACTTCTTCTTTTGGTGACACGGCAGCCTCGGGCTGATGTCGTCGGCCCAGGTGCAACGCACGCCTGACCCGAAAGCGCGCCTGGCATGGGTGGACCAGCTCAGGACGCTGGCCATCGTGCTCGTCGTCAACATGCACGCCTGCGTGACCTACAGCCACGTGGGCAGCTGGTACGTGAAGGACGGCCCCGACCTCTTCCTGCTCGACCGGCTCGTCTTCATCTTCTGGCAGGGCCACCTGCAGTCATTCTTCATGGGGATCCTCTTCCTCGTCGCGGGCTATTTCGCGCACGGCTCGGTTCAGCGCCGGGGCGCTTCGGGGTTTGTCCGCGAGCGGCTGTTTCGCCTCGGCCTGCCCACGCTCCTCTACATGGTGGCCCTTAATCCCCTTATCGTCCTTGTCCTCAATCCCTCAGGGGAGGCCTTCGGGCCGCTGCCCGCCGTCTATGGCCGGTATCTCGCACAGGGGAGGTTCCTGGGGGGCAGCGGCCCGATGTGGTTCGCCGCCGCGCTTCTCGTCTTCAGCTCCTTCCTCGCCGCATGGCGCCTGATCCGTCCGGCGCAGGCGGCGGCGGCCGGCGCTCCGCCCCGTCCGGCCTCCGTCCTCGCCTGGGGCCTCGCCCTGGTGGCGTCCACGTTCCTCACGAGGATCGTGGAGCCGGTCGGCAGCTCGGTCCTCAACATGCAGCTTTGCTATTTTCCCCAGTACGTCCTCGCCTTCTGTGCCGGTGTCGCCGCCGCCCGCGGCGGCTGGCTCCAGCCCCTGGCCCGCTCGGCGCTTGCGCGGCGCAGCGGCTGGGCCGCCCTTGTCCTGGGCCCCGTGGCCCTTTCGGCCGTCCTGTTCGGCTCCGGGGCACTGAAGGGGAGCGGCGCAGGCGCCCTCCTGGGCGGCTGGCACCTGGCCTCCCTGGCGTTCTGCGGGTGGGAGCAGATGGCCGGGCTCGGACTGGGGCTGGGAGCCCTGGCGTTCTGCTCGGGCAAGCTCGACATCACCACGCCCCTTTCCTCCTGGCTCTCAAGACGCTCGTTCGGGGTGTACCTGCTCCACCCGCCCGTCCTTGTCGCCCTCACGATCGCCATGCGGCCCCTTGACATCGACGCGTTCTTCAAGGTCTCCCTCCTCACGGGCGCGGGCCTGACGGTAAGCTTCCTTCTCTCTGACCTTGCCGGTCGGGTGCCCGGGCTTAGCGCGATCCTCTGAGCCATCAGGGGGTTCGGCGATTCGGTTGCATTGGAACATCGGACTCCTATTATTTGTCATGAGAGGTGTCCCCACCCTCGAAGAAAGTCATGAACTACAAGTCGCTCCTTTTGATTCCCGCGATGTTCGCGCTGGGCGCGCCCCAGCAGGCCAGCGCTTATGTCGGATTCGGCCTCAACCTGGCCTTCCCCCTCTATTATCCCGCGCCCGTGTACCGCCAGACGGTGGTCTACCAGGCGCAGCCCACCGCGGTTTCCGAGCGCGTGACACCCGCCCCGGGACCCGGCTATGTCTGGATCTCCGGCCACTGGTCGAATCGCGATCAGCGCTGGGTTTGGCTCGCCGGCCATTGGGAGCTGCCGCCCTCGCCGAGCGCGATCTGGGCCCCGGGCCACTGGGTCCAGGGCAACGCGGGCTGGGTCTGGGTTGACGGCGCATGGACCGTGGGGGCGCCCCCCTCTCCTCCCCAGGGTCCGCCGACGCCTCCCTCAGGTGCTCCGGGCGTCCCCGTGCCGCAGCCCCCGGGCGCGGCCGTGCAGTCCGCACCTCCGGTACCGCCTTCAGCCGCACCCTCGATGCCGCCCCCCGCCGCTCCCGAGGTGGCCGATGGAACACAGGTTTATGCCGATCCTCCGGCACCCATTGTCGAGTATGAGCCCGTCTGTCCCTACCCTGGGTATGCCTGGGTGGGGGGCTTCTGGGGCTGGAACGGCGGCTGGTACTGGGTCGCCGGCCATTATGCTCGGCCCCCGTTCAGGGGAGCGGCATGGGTCTCCGGCGGCTGGGTCCGCGCGGGCCGCGGTTGGGCCTGGCACGGCGGCCGCTGGCGCTGACCCGGGCCGCGCAGCGCGGCGGGCTTATTTTAGACTTGTCTAACAACACGTGTTAACCTCGCCTCCCGGCCGTGGACCGGGTCCGGTATGCGCGCTACGTGGTGCTCAGGCTGTCCGAGGCGATCCTGATCGCCCTCGGGGCCGCGTGCCTCGCCCGCCTCCTCCAGGATCATGGCTGGATTTCCCCCGTCGCGCTCTGGCGCACCCAAACCGTGGCCGGGGGGCATTCGCGGGCCGCGCAGGCGGTCGCCGAGGCGGGCGGGTGGGTCTGGCCCGCAGTCTGGGCTCTGCTGGCCCACCTCGCGCTCGGCCCGAAGCAGACGCGGCCCGTGTACCGCAGGATCCCCGGGGCCATGTTCGCCTATGCCGGCGTGACGGTCGACCGCAGCGCGGGCTGCCGAGGGGGGCTTGTCACCGGTGCCACCGGCTCGGGTAAAACCCTGGCCTGCATCATTCCCCGGCTTCATTCGCTGTGCGTCAACGAGGCGGGCATCGAGCGCCCGGAATGGTCACGGAGCAGGGCGCGGGCCGAATTCGAGTCCTTGAGGCGTGCGCACCGCGCATTGGCGGCACAGGAGGCGGGCCAGCTTGAGCGCCTTGGGGCGGCGCGGGCCGCGGATGGCGCGATTCCCGATCCCGGGGGGGAGGACCCGAGGCTCGGGCCCCTGAGGAGCGAGCAGGAGCGGCGTGCCCTGGAGCTCCGGAACGCCGCCGACGCCTGCCGCGCCGCCAGGTTCGCGGTCCCGCCGTGGGGCGGCTTTGTCTGCGGCGAGAAGGGCAACGAGGGTGAGACCATCGAGGCGCTCCTGCGCCACCATGGCAGGGAGGAGGACCTGTGCCTCCTTCGCTCTCGGCCTCAATGGGCCCCCGCGGGGTGGCGCCCGCCGGCCCGCCTCAACCTGTTGTCCATGGACGGCATCCCGGCCGACACCTACGCCCAGATGCTGGTCGACACCGGGCTCGCGGTGGAGGAATCCGGCACCCGGGACGAATTCTTCGTGCCCCAGGCCCGGGACAAGATCGCCTGGGGGATCAGGCTGGTGCGGGCGGTGGCTGCGGGCGGCGGTTCCCTGAACCCGCCCAGCCTTCTCACCGTCTGCGAGGTGCTCACCGTGCAGGAGAGCTACCGCCGCTACCTGGCGGCGAGCCTCGCGGCGCACCCCCCTCTGGCCTCGTCCGGGGACCTCCAGGAGGCCCGATTCCAGCTGGAGAACAACTACTGGAACCAGCCGCCCGACCAGCTCGGAGGCGTCCGGAGCACCGTGCACAACTTCCTTTCCCCCTACTCGGAGCCGGAGATTGCGGAGGTGTTCTGCGCTGACAGCACGTTCGCCCTGCGAGACATCGGCCTGGGAAAGGTGGTCTGCCTCGCGATCCCGCAGAAGCTCGCCGTCCAGCGGAGATATGTCGCGACCCTCCTGAAGGCGCTTGCCTACAGGATCATCCTGGAGCGCTTCGACCAGCGCGGTGCCAGCCCGGGCTGGCGCGACCGCAACGTGATCCTGGTCGAGCAGGACGAGTGGCAGCGCCACGCGGTCCGCGCCGACTGCGAGGCCGATGTCGTGCGCGAGGCCCACGGCGCGGTCTATGCGGCCGCTCAGTCCCAGAACGCGGTCTGGGTGAAGCTCGGCGGAAAGGAGCGCGCGGCGCCGCTTCTTGCCAACCTGCGCAACCGGTGGATCTGCCAGGCGGCCACCGAGGAGTGCGCGGAAGAGAGCTCGGGCATGATCGGCGGCGGGCGCTCGCGCGAGGTCTCCCATTCCCGGGGCGACGGCGGCCGCACGACAAGCGTCTCCTACGCCGAGCGCCCCTTCGTCCCGAAGCGCGAACTTCGCTCCCTCGCCCCCTTCCACGTCGTGTTCGCGCCGGCGCAGGGGCTGTGGCTGTACCGCCGGTGCATCGCCATGCCCGCGACCCCGGACGGCCGCATACCTCCCTGGTGGTTCGGCGACTGGAACCCCCTGCATTGGGCCGGCCATTTCCTTCGGCTACCCGAGACGGTGGGCGGCCTCAGGATTCACCCTGGGCAAGGCTTCCTTCCCCCGTGGCGCGCGTGCGCGCCCCTTCGCGCCCAGCTTCGCCGCCTGGCTGGCCTGGACGGGACCTTCATCATCCTCGGAGGCGTGCGCGCGTCCGCCGCAGCGCGGTCCGCGGGAAAATGACGGTCTGCCACATATTTTCGACTTGTCTTATTTGGTGTGTTATTGTCCGCTTTACGCATGAAGACCGCCACCCTGTGGAGAGCCGCCCCCGGATCCCTCCTGAGCCTCGCCCTCGCGGCCGCGTGCGGCGCGGCCACGCAGTCGTCCCACTACACGTCAGAGCCGATCACGCTCGGCACCGGGGGCTATAGCCTGAATTTCTCAGTCGCGTGGACGTGCGACGACTTCCCGCAGCCCACGGCGAGCGCGCCCGGGCAGATCGACCTGATCGACGGCGCCGGAAACCTCGCCGGGCGCCTGACGGCGACCATCGGCAGCGGGAGTCCGGTCGCCGGCGTGCAGGGTGCCGGCACGGTCTCCGGGGCTGCGGCCTCGGTCGCCCGGCTGGGGGCGGGCGGGACGCCGGCCGACGGGACGCTGTCCGGGAACTGGCTGATCTCGGGCCTGGCCCCGGGGGCGTATACGCTGCGCTTCTGGTTCTTCCAGGAGGCCGAGCAGGGATATTCCGCAAGCACCATCTGGACGCGGGCGATGGACGCCGGGGGAAGCGCCGAGGTGAACCCGGCGCCGGGGCCCGGCCCCGCCCCCACCTCCGGCCCCGGGCCGGCGGCACCGGTGTTCTACACGCTCACAGTCACGGCGACCGCCGGCGGCACCGCCGCGGGCGGGGGCTCCTATCCCCCGGGGGCGCAGGCTACCCTGGAGGCGAGTCCCAACCCGGGGTTCGCATTCTCCGGGTGGTCGGGTGGCGCGACGGGTGAGGCGCAGACGCTCACGGTCCTCATGAGCTCCAGCCTCTCGGTCACCGCGAATTTTGCCCCGCTGCTCCCGCAGACCATCTCGTTCGTCCCCCCGCAGTCGGTTTCGACGCGCACCCCTCCCTTCACGCTTGTGGCCACTTCGTCGAGCGGACTGCCCGTCCTGCTCACACTCGATTCCGGGCCCGTCGCTCTGGCCGCCAATGTGGTCGCTCCCACCGGGTCCCAGGGAACGGCAGTCCTGACGGCAACCCAGCCCGGAAACGCGGAGTACCTGCCCGCGCCTCCAGTGCTGATCTCCTTTCCCGTAGGGGCCCCACCCCCAGGCGTCCTGCTGCGCGACGACTCCGCCGCGACGAAGCGCAGCGACAAGGACACCCCCGTCACCAGCCTAAGGAGCGGGTCCGGCGGATGAAAGACGCGCCATGGAAAGGTCCACATTCCCCGTCCCTCGGGCGGCCCACTCGAGCCCACATTTAGCGGAGTTACACATCGCAGGTCTCCTGATGCGCGCGAGCGCTTGGCGAGACCGCGCGAGGGCGATTCGAACCGACTCTTTTCCCAAACCACCGCTTTTCAAGCCCGGAAATCAGACAACCCTAACTTCAATCTTTGCTGCCTCGGGCAATCCCAGCGAGGTCGCGCCGCTTCGCGATTCACAGTGAACTACTCCACTCGCTCTATCGCGCTCCTGGACTCGCACTCGGGCACCGGGCCTAAGTCGAGAGTGCTGCACAAATTCCAGGAATGATGAGCTCTGATCAGTTATGCGTTTTACGCGCAGGCTTTCCCCAACTTCACAAGTCGCCAGCGTCAGACCATTATCATGATCGAGCACAGATTGCCTTGGGCCCGGAATGACCTCGCCATATGGATCCTCATCGGGATGGCTCAATATTTTGTCAATGTACGCCAACAGTCGGTCCGAGATGGAATGCTCAAGGGCCTCAGCCTCCTCGTGGACATCCTTCCGGTCCATCTTTAGCTTCCGCACAAGGAAGGTTTCAACCAGCCGGTGTTTGCGCAATACCAACAGCGCATGGATGCGACCCTCGGGGGTGAGGCGAACACCCTGCCATGGAATGTGCTCGAGGAGACCTTGAACCGCCATGGCTTTGACCATGGTCGTCGCAGTTCCCGCGGTGACACCCACCGCTTCCGCGATGAGCCCCGTTGCAACAACGCCGCCCCCTTCAGCCGACCGGACTAGGATGGCCTTGAGGTAATTTTCTGCGGCGCTCGAGGGCATCTTGGCGGGCACAAGGAGATATTGTTTGATTACGCTTTTATTATGATTTGACTCTTCAAAATTTGCTCTTTTAAAAGACAAGATTATTATGCCTGGCTTTCAAAATACGGCTTCCGTGGCTGCTCCGCGTTGGATATCTAAGCCCTGCCTTGCGCGATGCATACCGCCCCAGGCGATTTCACCGGTCGCGGATCGAACGAAAGCGAAGGCTCCATGAAACGACTCATCGGTGATTTGAGACGCCTTCGACCATGCTGCCGAGGATTCCCCTTTCCTGCTGCCGCCTACACAGCAATCAACGGTGCCCTTCTCGCGGGGGTGATGACGCCATTCGCGGGGGCACAGCTCCCACCTGTTCCATC
>CAYNLL010000111.1:0-1790 GCA_964398015.1 uncultured Opitutaceae bacterium
GAGGAGTGGCCCTCCGAGGATGCGGGCCGCCTTGCCGCAATGGAATCGTGTCATCATCGGGGCCCTCAGTCCTTCCAGATTCCGTCGGCGCAACAAATGGTCTTTCACGTCAGGGCGGTGGTGGTGTTGACCCTCAGGCGCCTTGTGAACCCACGGCTCAGGCCTTCCACACTTGGCCGGACTTTGCCTTTGTCTCCGCCATGGCGTTGCGGCTGTCGACGACGCACCCGGACCAGTCCGCGAGTTGCTGGTAATCGACGGCCTTGTGGTTGGTGGCGATCACCACGGCGTCAAAACCGGCGACGGTCTCGCGGTTCCAGGCCACAGACTTCGTGCCCGCCCAGTGGGGATGCTCGCGGGTGGGCCGGATCACGGGGACGAAGGGGTCATAATACGCGACGTCCGCGCCCCGCTCCTTGAACTTGTCCATGAGCACGTAGCTGGGGGACTCCCGGTCGTCGTCGACATTAGGCTTATAGGCGAGGCCGAGAATCAGGATCTTGCTGCCCTTCACAGACTTGCTCCTGTCATTGAGGGCGTCGGCTGTCCGGTGCACCACGTAATCGGGCATCCCGGTGTTGATCTCACCTGCAAGCTCGATAAAGCGGGTGTTCTGTCCGAACTCGCGCGCCTTCCATGTGAGGTAGAAAGGATCGATGGGAATGCAGTGCCCTCCGAGGCCGGGCCCGGGATAGAAGGCCATGAACCCGAAAGGCTTTGTCTTGGCGGCATTAATGACCTCCCAGACGTCGATTCCCATTGCGGAATAGACGACCTTCAGCTCGTTCACCAGGGCGATGTTCACGCTGCGGAAGGTGTTCTCCAGCAGCTTCGTCGCCTCGGCCACGCGGCAGGAGGACACCGGCACCAGCGTCCGGATTGCAATGGAGTAAAGCTCGATCGCGCGCTTGAGGCATGCAGGCGTAAAGCCGCCAATGACCTTCGGGATCGTGGCCACGACGCTGCTGGGATTGCCGGGATCCTCGCGCTCCGGGGAGAAAGCGAGGTGGAAGTCGGTGCCCGCCTTCATCCCCGAGCCCTTCTCCAATTCGTGGCGGAGATCCTCGTCCGTGGTCCCGGGGTACGTCGTGGACTCGAGGACCACGATCGTCCCCCTCTTCAGGTGAGGGGCCAAGGCCTTGCCCGTGTCGACGATGAACGAGATGTCAGGCTCCCGGTTCTTGTTCAACGGGGTCGGCACGCAGATGATGACGGCCTCGACCTCGGCGATCCTCCGGAAATCGGTTGAGGGTGAGAATCTGCCCGATTTCACCTGCAGGGCGATCGCCGCGGGATCGATATGCTTGATGTAGCTCTCGCCCCGGTTCAGGGCGTCGATCTTCTTTGTGTCGATATCCAGGCCGAGCACAGTCGCCCCCGAGTGGGCGAACTGAAGTGAGAGTGGAAGACCGACGTAACCTTGGCCTATGACGGCGACATTCATGATAAGTGACTGACTCTGTTCGGATACGGTAAGGATGAATCGTTGTCTTAAGATGCTGTCCTGAGCAAATGTACAGTTGATGGCGGCGGCTGCGAAAAAACGGATCTGACGTACAGGTAGGCGGCGCCCTCAAACAGAACCTCTCTAATTCCCTCGCTCGACTGCCACCAATGTCTGGCATCGTAGGCGGGATCGTCGAGCCCAATTACGCCGATGGATACGCCGCGTCCCAGGGCCATTTCGTAGAGCAGGCGAGAGCGGCGGGCGTGCGGCCCGTCGGTAACGAGATTGAGCGCGGCGATCGCCTGGCCGTGCTGTCGGCACCATTCGCCTATGGCAACCGCCG
>CAYNLL010000111.1:1800-8970 GCA_964398015.1 uncultured Opitutaceae bacterium
CCGGAGAAGAGCACCGAGCTCAGGCGTTCCCGAGGAACGCCGTGCTTTGTCAGGATTTCGGCCACATAGTCGTCCCATGGCTCATCGAGATCCTTTGAGTCGAGCTCGTACACGGCCCGAACGGCAAGGACCTTGGAATAGTGCCCTTGCGAATACTCCCCAGCTGCCAGTTCAAGCTGGTAGGTGGGGAGCCACCCGTCGATGACAAGGATATCGGTGGGTACCCGCTCGGTGATGGCCAGGAACGGGTAAATCATTCTAATGCAATAATAAGCAACGAAAAGAAACGCGGCGACAAGGAGCAACGCCCCTGTTAGCGAAAGCGACCAGCGTTCCCGGCGAACAACGAGACCCAGCAAAGCCGAGCGCTTACGGGGTCTGCCCGTGGCAGGGGGAGCGTGCTGCCTTTCCGGCTCGTCGTCGGGAGGTTTCATAGTCTGCTTGGCGACGCCGCCTTTGACACAAGAAGGGACGAAAAGGTCTCCCGCAGGAGCGCTCGCGCCCGTTCAGTCTCCCGCTCGAGGGTCGCACGCATCGCTTCCCGCTGCCTTATCCTCTCCAGAATGCCGGAGACCGCGGACGGCGCATCCACCTTTCGGCCATCCATGACCCAGTCTCCCGCGCCGACAGTCTCGAACACGCCCTCGAACTTCTTGCTGTAGGCGACGCCGACGGTGGGTATCGCCTGGGAGAGGGCGGCGATGCACGAGTGCAGCCTGGAGCCGATGAAGAAATCACAGCCCCCGATCACGCCCTTTATCTCGTGCTGGTCGTAGTCGCGGTCGACGAGGTGCAGCCGGCTGCGCTTGTCGCCGGTGACCGACGCCATGGCCTGCCGGCAGGCCTCGGGATCGCTTTCGATGTCGCCGATGGGGGCGAAGGTGTGTGGCACCATGAGGACCCGGATCGACTCGTCGGCAAGGAGGGCGTCCAGCAGGCGCCCGAGGAAGTCGCGGTAGTCGAGCTTCAGGCCAAACATGTTCTGGCGGGTGTACCCGCCGTTGTACATGAGGCCGTTCGCGTTTACGCCGACGAGGAGGCGCCTGTGCGAGGCCGGGATGGGCGGCGTGATCGACGCCTCCGCGGGGGGCATCGGATCAAGGACGAAGGCGACATCCGGGCAGAAGCGCACGTTCGCGCCCGCTCCAATGAGGCCGCGAACGGTGCCCATGCTCTCACGGTCGCGCGAGAGGATCGGGTTCGACCGGCGCAGGATGTAACGGGCAACGACCCTCGCCAGCGGGTGGCTGTAGGGGCCGTAGGTCTGGGGAAACATGACAATCCCTCCGCGGATCCACAGGACGGCCAGCGTCGGTATCGAGGCGAGCAGGAAGCTCTTTAGGCCGTAAATGTCGCTGAAGCTGTCGCCTCCCCTGATGTCTCCCACGAGCTGCGCCTGTTCGACGTTTCGAATCCACGGGCAGATGCCGCCAATGGCCCTGCGCCACGGGCCCAAGGGCAGCATCCGGTAGGCGAGCGCGAGGACGGCGATGACGAAGATATTCTCGCTGGGCCTAGCTCTTGGCGACTGCCTGCAGTTGACCACGCGGACCTGTTGCGGGATTCCCTTCACGAATATCGTGAACGGGAGCGCGCTTCGGTTGGGAATCACCATGACCGGCTCGGCCCCGGGGGCCGCCTCGGCCAGAAGCTTGACCAGGGAAGCGCCCAGCGCGGACACGCCGCGATTCCGGGTCGCCATCGAGGCCCCCATGATCCCGATGAAAGGCTTACTTCCTATGCCCATGCCGCGGAGCTTAGTTGTTTGAAATCAAATGGAAGCATTTCCTAGAGGTAAGAAAGCTCGAAGAGCCTGTCGAGCAAATCGACTTGGGTCGACGCTGGGCACTTGGGAATGCGCGAAAGGGGCTGCTCGCGCATCCGGGCAACAGGTGAGGCCGAGCACCTTATGAAGCGGCAGGGACACGCGCCTTAGCCGACGCATATGCGCCACCGTCCGAAATCATCGACAAATCTGCTTGCCCGGGGCTTTGGGCGAGCAAGGGAGGGTCTGGGCTGAACTGCGCCTAGGCACGGTCTGAATTCGGCTGAGGGGAATAAAAGGCCAAAGAGCACGCCTTTAGAGGCGGTAGTGGCTTAGCCGCTCACCGGAGGCGCGAGTAGGGGATGGTTCAAGTTTGCCGGATCGATAGGAAGCGTCATCTCCTTGAGGTGAACAAGGCATTCATCAAGCGAGTGAAGCCACCATTTGCTTTCAAGTATCCTTTTGCAGGTGTCTTCCGGGAAACGCATGCGAATCAGGCGCGCGGGAACCCCGCCCATTATGGCAAAATCCGGAACATCACGCGTGAGCACGGCTCCCGCGCCCACGATGCTTCCGATGCCAATCCGCGTGCAGCCTGGAGTGACGATGGCCTGCGCGCCAACCCAAGCGTCGTGGCCGATCTCGAGGCTCCGCTTCGGGATTCTCTCCTCGGAAACATACCCCAGCCTCGAATTGAAGAAGAAAGGATGGGTCGAGAGGGCGTCGTGCGGATGATTCCTCCGAAGCGTCCGCACCCCCTGGGCAATGGACACGTATCTTCCAACGGTTACGGGAGGAAGAAACAAGTCCGTATCGAAGCATCCGCCATAGCTGTAGGCACCAATCGTTATGCCAAAATGACGGCTCATTATCTGGCGGGCGGTTGCAGAAAAGAAGGCCCCGCCCTCCAGTCGGCAGGCGAGGCGAATCGCCCTGCTCCGAAGCTGGGGAACCGCGCACAATCCAAGGACGAGCGGGCTCAGATGGCTTTTCTGCAGCTCGCTTGGCATTCCAGATGGACCGGACGAGGACATGGGTCGCTCAGCTTCCCGCGGAGGTCTTCTCCGGTTGCTCTGCGGCTTCCACTGACCTGCTCCGAATCAGGCCGATGTCCCGGAGGCTGACGACGGAACGCAGAGAGGGAAAGGCGATGAGCATCGCGCCCACAAATGCAGCGGCGAGGATCGGAATCAATGACAGCCTCACGAGCAGGCTCGAATCCCCAAAATGCGCGGTCGCCAAACCGGCCGCACCCATCGCGATGATTAGCGCCACTACGGTCTTTGCTCCCAGCTCCGCGGGAATCTCGTGGTCTCTCTGCAATTTCCAAAAACACACGACCAAGCCCAGAATCTCTCCGACAAACCCGAATACCGCAATCCACATGAGCGACCCGCCGACCATAATCACGCCGAGAGTCCCGAAGAGCGCCAGAAAGCGCACGAGGTTGGAGTACATCGTATTGGTGGTGTCACCAAGTGCCATAGCGCCCATCGCTGGAGTAAACCTCGCCATGCGCACTGCCTGCGCGGCGGCCATCCACCCGATGAAGCCGCCCGCCTGCGAGTAGGCCTGGCCGTAGATGAGGGTGACGATCGATCCGCCGTCCAAGATCAGGGGAAGCGCAAACAATCCGCTGACCATTCCCACCAACTGGGCGCTGATGTAATAGCGTTTTCGGAATTCCTGAGGTTCTGCCTGAAGCCCGGAAAACATCGGAAGCATCAGGCTGGAGCACACCGTGGAGAACGCAATCATGGGTGTGAACGTGAGCGAGGTCGCCACCGCGTATATCCCAAGGTCCTTAAAGGTGTACACGTGAGCGCCAAGGGTCCGCCCCGCAGTTCCGATAAGAAACCTGTCTCCCTGGTATATGCCGAACAGAAGGGCGCCATTGGCGATCAACGGCCATCCGAAGCTCACGAACCGCTTGGCGTACGAGGGATTCCAATGCCACCGATAGGGGCGTGAAGACACGAAGAACGAACCCACCATGGCGACGAAACCCTGCAGCAGAATCAGCCAGAGCACGGCGGAATAATCCCGCGTCAATATCGCAATGGGCCATGCAAGGAGCGTCGGGATCAGCTGTTGGGCTATCTCCAGGCCAACGGATTTCCCGTAATCGAGGGTCCGCTGGACTCGCTGGTTGTCGAGGTGGGTGAAACCACGAAACACGGGGAGCAAGGCAAGCCACCGAAAGGCCCATTCGGCCCGGGGTATGCCAAAGAGATGTGCAACTGGCCAAGCGCAGGCCAGCATGACCAGTCCTGAGGCAATTCCCCGCAGACCCTGCATCAGGTGAGCCGCTGATTGGAATCTCTCCTCGTTGCCGTCTCTTGCCTGAATCAACAGCCGATCGACGGAAAGATTCCCCAGCATGTCGAAGATTGAGACAGTAATGGAAAAGATGGCCGCAATTCCGAAATTCTCGACGCCAACGGCCCGAGCGACGATGACGTTTCTCAGGAAGGAGCTGCCCTGCGTGACGACCTTGCCCGCCACGAGCAACGTGCCTCCGCGCAGAAGCCGCTTGCGGAGACTTGGCGAATCGGCTTGGGCGTGGACATCTGACACCCATCCAGTGGGGCAAACCAAACGGCTTTCGACAAGGAGTATTGCAAGGCGCCCAATTACTTGGAGATACACGCCCTATATCGCGGGTCGGGCCGAACCCAATTGAGCCACGCAACGGGCCAGCCAGGGCCGCACGCGGGGTCTCTCGCGAAACGCTAGGCGCCGGCGGCGTGCGTCATTGCGGAACCTCGAAGATCTCGACCAGCGCCACTCCCGTGGTCCCGCCCACACCCGAGACCTGGGCGGTGTAGGCGCCCGGAGCCAGGGTGGCCACGAGCGCGCAGTCGTTCGAGCCCGCCGCGAGAGGAAACGCCCCCACCAGTGCAAACGTGTTTGAAAGCGTGGCGGAGCCTCCCCAGCCCGTGTTGGTGGCGATGGCGTTGCCGGCCGCATCAAACAACGTGAGTTGCGGGGTCGCGAGGACCCCCGTGACGCTGAATGCGCTCAGGGCGGGCCCGTCCGCCCTGACCAGGACCGTCTCGGTCCCCGCTCCCGCGACGGCGAAGCCCGCGATGAGGATATTCGCCCCGGTGCCGACGCTTGAACGGGCGGACAGGTTGATCAGCCGTGAGGAAGAGGTGAGGTAATTCGGATCGGCGTCATAGATCTCCGCCAATGCGATGCCGCTGTCGCCGCTGATTCCCGACACCTGCGCCGTGTAGGGCCCGGTGGGCAGGGTTTCCACCAAGGCAGCGTCCGCGGATGACGCGGGCAGGGCGAAGGCCCCGACCTGGGCGAATACGGCTGCAAGGGTGGCCGCACCGCCCCAGGCTGAGCCGGTGAAGATGCTGGTGCTGCCGCTGTAGATCGCCAACTGGGGATCGGGAAGGAAGCCGGGAACCGTGAACAGGGCCAACGAGGGGCCAATCCCGCGGACGAGAACCGATTTGCTCCCGCCGCTGATGACGAATCCCGCGATCAGGGTGGTCGACCCCGTGCCGGCGGCTGTGCGGGCCGACAGGTTGACCAGGCGCGCGGTCGGAGTAAGCACATCAATCGACAGGCTGCCCGTGCCCGTGCCGAGTGAATTCGTGGCGCTCAGCGTCACGGTGTACACGCCGAGAGCCGTCGGCGTGCCGCTGATGAGACCCGTGGTCGTGTTCACGCTCAGTCCCGGCGGCAAGCCCGAGGCCCCGTAACTGGAGGGCGAATTGGAGGCGGTGATGGAGTAGGAGAAGGAACTGCCCTCACCCGCCGACACGGAGCTCGAGCCGCCGACCACCGGCGGCGACGGCGGAATGGCGACGACGATCGAGAGGCTTGCGTTGGTCGTGCCGGCCGCGTTCGTCGCGCTTATGGTGACGGACGTGGTGCCGACGGACGTCGGCGTGCCGCTGATGACCCCCGTAGTCGTGTTGACGGTGAGGCCTGCCGGCAAACCCGTGGCATTGAATGTCGGGGTTGCGGGGCTGGCGGCGGTCGTGATCGTGTACGTGAAGGGACTACCGGGCGCACCGTTGGCCGTCGTCGGACTGTTGATTACCGGAGCCGCCAGGGCATTGACCGTGAGGGTGAGGGTGGCCGTGCCCGTGCCTCCTATATTGATGGCGCTCAGATGGATTGTTGACACTCCTGTCGCCGTGGGCGTTCCGCTAATGATCCCGGTGGTGGTGTTGAGAGTCAGTCCCGCGGGAAGGCCGGTTGCGGCGAAGCTCGTGGGCGAATTGGTCGCCGTGATGGTGTAGCTATAGGGGACGCCCTTGGTCGCGGTGTCCGTGGTTGCGCTGTTGATTCCCGGCACGGGTTCCGCCGTGACATTGAGGGTCAGCGTCTTCGTTCCGGTTACAGTGGAATTCGTGTCGCTGATCATAATCGATGAGGTTCCCAATGCGGTAGGCGTTCCACTGATGACGCCTGTGGTGGTGTCGAGGGTGAGCCCCGCGGGGAGGCCGGTGGCACCAAAGCTCGTGGGCGCGTTGGCTGCTACGATTGTATAGGTGAACGGGAATCCCTCCAGGGTGTCGGCATTTCCCGTGCTCGTTATGATCGGCGCTTCGGCGGCGATCGTCAGCGCGAGCACCGCGGTCCCCGTGCCCGCAGTATTGGTGGCTCCGATCGTCACGTTGAAGGAGCCAAACGCGGTCGGCGTGCCGCTGATGTCTCCCGTCGTTGTGTCCACGGTCAGGCCGGCGGGAAGGCCCGTTGCGCTAAACGATGCAGGGGAATTGTTCGCCGTGATCGTGTAGGCAAACGCCGTTCCCTGGGTGCCCGAGGCCGTCAGTGTGCTCGTGATGACCGGCGTGATCTGGGCAACGTTGATCGTCAGGTAGGCCGACCCGGTCGTGCTGTTCGTCGCGCTTATGGTTGCCACGAAGGTTCCGGACACCGTGGGCGTGCCGGTTATGGCGCCCGTGGAGGTGTTGAGCGTGAGACCAGCGGGAAGGCCGGTCGCAGCAAACGAGGTGGGCGAGCCGGTGGCCGCAATGGTGTACGTGAAGCCGCTCGCTCCCTGTGTGCCGGACGCAACGAACCCGCTTGTGATGACCGGCCCGGTAGGGATGTATTCGAGCGCCCCCATGTCCCAGGCTGCTCCCTGGGGCCTCGTCGTGCCAAGCAGGTCAACGGAATAGCCGGATTCCGGGGTTCCGGTGTCGATGGCTCCGCTCGGCGGCTGGGGAACACCGGTCGACGTGTTGAGGTTTGGATTCAGCGTGTTGCTATGGGTGTCGAAGCCGGTAGAGGTGGTCCAGGCTGCCAGCGTCGAAAGCGCTCCGTAGGTCTCGCTAAAAAAGCCCAGGGAGCTGTTGTAGAAATTATTGTAATCGCTGGCGGTGACCAGGGGTCCGGTAT
Organism: uncultured Opitutaceae bacterium; assembly: GCA_964398015.1. GTDB lineage: Bacteria > Verrucomicrobiota > Verrucomicrobiia > Opitutales > Opitutaceae > Palsa-1447. Next base: position 8,933 of record CAYNLL010000111.1, read on the forward strand.
CGTCAATGGTTGTGGCGCAATTATCGAAGACGTTGTCG
>CAYNLL010000112.1:0-8924 GCA_964398015.1 uncultured Opitutaceae bacterium
GTCGGGATCCTCTGGATCGACGATCAGCTCCTCGGCCTATTCAACGCCCTCCTCGGGTTCATCCTCGTCTTCAGGCTAAAGTTCCACCACCGGTTGAGAATGAACCTGCGATTGGACTGCCCGTTTTCAGGCGTGCGTTTCTCGATGGCGCTCCTCGCGGCGGCGCTCGTCATTGGCCCTGGGTGCTCGACGACCGGCCTCATGGGCAAGAAGCCGCAGCCCGCGGCGCCGGCCCGCCGGAACTTCGTGGGGGACAAGCACCTTCCGCAGTCCCTGCTGAGGGTCGTGCTCCTTCCCGTCTCGGGCGGCGACGCCGCGCCCTCCGAATCGGCCGCGGCGCTCGATACCGTGTTCGCCACCGAGCTCGTGCGCCAGAAGAGGTTCGAGGTGGTGACCCTGTCTCGGGAGGAATGCCGGCGGCGCTTCGGGGACGAATCGCTCTCGTCGGCCTCGGCGCTTCCGCCCGGCTTCCTAGACGAGATCGCGCACGACTTCGCGGCGCAGGGCGTCATTTTCGTGGACATCACGGCGTATCATCCCATCCGGCCGATCGCATTGGGGGTGCGCGCCAAATTGGCGCTCACTGCGGGGGGGCGCCTGATCTGGTCGTTCGATGACCTCTTCACGGCGGAGGACCCGACCGTGCTGGCGGGAATCAAGAAATTCTACGGCGTGGCGGGTGGCGACCGGGGCGAAACTCCGGCAAATCTGCCGGAAGCGGCACTGATCAGCCCCTCGCGCTTCGGTGCCTATTGCGCAAATGCAACTTTCGAGACTCTGCCCCCCCGATAGGACTAAAGTACCCCCATTCGGGGCCGATCAATTGCACTATCCTCTAACGGCGTTCCCTGTTTCAATAGCCAGTGGCTGACCGTTCCCTAAGCTATGATCAATTCAACGTCATCTCAGCAAGGAACCTCTCCAACAGCGGCAATCGACCTCACCCAGTCAAATGGGACGTCGCGGTCCCGCAAAAGCCCTGGAGATCAACTCTCTACGGATGGAGCCGAACTGCTAAAGGCGAAGCTGGCGAGCGAGCCTGAAATCCGCCCTGAAGTGGTGGAACGGGGAAGGGCATTGGCTGCCGATTCAAGTTATCCCTCAGCGGCGATAATTGGAAGCGTGGCCAAGCAGATCCTCCAGTCGCCGGATCCTTCCGAGGACCTGTCTTAACGCCCAGGGCCCATGGAAGGCCACAAAAACTACGCCCGGATATATCGCGAGTCCTCGATCTTGACCGCGAGCCCGGGTCAGCTCGTGCTCCTGATGTACGACGGCGCGCTGCGCTCGATGGCGCTGGCCCATGCTGCCCTTGAGCGTCCGAAGAGCGACTTCAAGCGCATCGAGGTGATAAACCGGGAGCTGCTAAAGGCCCAGGCGATCCTGTCCGAGTTGCGCCGCAACCTTAACCACGAGGCCGGCGGGGAGTTTTCCAAGACGATGGACGGCCTCTACGCCTATTACGTCCGACGCCTGATCGAGGCCAACATACGCAAGGAAATGGCTCCCCTCGTCGAGGTGGAAAATCTCGTCAAAGTGCTGCGCGACGCCTGGGCGGAGATGCTCCGCACCCAGGGCGCACAGGAACCGGCCAGGGTGCTGGCCTCCGCATGAGCCGGGGAACATTCCAGACGGCCGACCGGCTCGCCGCTGCGCTCGGCGACCTCCTGTCCAGGGAGGCCGTGGAGGTCAGGTCCGGCGCCGGGCTGCGCGTGCGTGCGCTGCAGGCTCGGATCGGGCCCCTGGTCGCGGCGCTGGTCAAGCTTGCAGCGGAGTCCCCCGGGCACCCGTTTTCCGGGGTGGTCGCCGGCCTGGTGGAGAAGAGGCGCCAGAACCGGATGCTCATGCAGCGCACGCTGCGCGAGATGAGGCAGGTGATCGATTCTAGGGAGGAAACCCTCCAGCGCATGCGCCACGTGAGCCCTGTCTACAGGCGCCAGTGCGCCGTGGCCTCGCGCCTTAACGCGACCACCTGACGGGAACGCCGCTTCGCGGCGCCTCAGCCGGCGGCGAGCAGCTCGGACTCGGCGGCGGCAGAAGCCTTCTTCGTGTGGGGCCCGGAAAGCCAGACCGTGGCGAGGCGGTCGGCCTCGGCGCCCCAATCGAGCATGGGCTTCGCGAAAATGGGATGGGAGATCTCCGATCCGGAGTCCTGCCACGTCAGCGTCGCCTTGAGGCACACCGTTTCATCGGCGAGCTCGAACGACTGCAGCATGAGGCCGCCCATGGCCTGGTATTCCCCGGAGGGCGCCCTTGACCCGAACGTGAGGCGAGCCAGGCCGAGCCGGTAGTTGACCGCCCGCATGGTTTCCCATTTGGCGTCGGGTTGCGGCTCGGGTCTTTCCGCGCGAACGGCGCGCTCAGTCTCAGCTAGGAAGGCTAGCAGGCGGGTCTGCATGAATTGGGTTGAGCCCGCAATCGGCAGGCTTCAGCCATTCTTTAGCAAAATCTTTCATGATTTCGCCAGAATACCGACCCAGGGGGGGCGCCGGAGGAGGGTGCCGGAGCACCCCTGCGAACGTATTTGATTGATCAGCGTCGGCGGCAACCTCACGTTCACACTCCCGTGAGCCACAAGCTCGATTGCCCTTATGGCCTATGAGAAGGTTTTGATCGTCGAGGACGAGCCCGTTGTACGCAACGTGCTGAATGAGATATTCGTTAGGAGAAAATGCACGGTGGCGACGGCGGGCAGCCTTGCCGAGGCCGAGGCCATGGTCGCCCAGGAGCTGTTCGACCTGATGATGCTCGACATCCGCCTTCCGGACGGCGACGGGCAGAAATTTCTGGAGCACGTGGCCATGCTCCCCGAGAGGCCGCTCGTCGTCATGGTCACGGGCAACGGATCGGTCGAGTCGGCGGTGGCCTGCATGAGGGCGGGCGCCTTCGACTACGTGATGAAGCCGTTCACCTCCAGCCAGATCGACATCATCCTCAAGAAGGTCCAGTCCTACCGCCAGCTTCTCCAGGTCAACCGCCTGCTGAGCGACGGCGACCAGATGGAGGAGGGCGTCCTTCTCGGGCGGGGCCCCGCGATGACCCGGCTCCGCCAGATCATCGAGCGCGTCGCGCCGACCGATGCGACCGTCTTCATCAGCGGGGAGAGCGGGACCGGCAAGGAGATGATCGCCCGCGAGATCTACAGGCGCAGCCCGCGCCGGCAGAACCCTTTCATCAAGGTAAACTGCGCGGCGATCTCCGAGAACCTGATCGAGAGCGAGTTCTTCGGCCACGAGCGGGGTGCCTTCACGGGCGCCACGGACCGGCGCGAGGGGCGCTTCGAATTGGCGAACAACGGCACGCTCCTGCTCGACGAGGTGAGCGAGATTCCCGCGAACCTCCAGGCCAAGCTCCTTCGCGTGCTCCAGGAGAGGGAGTTCGAACGCGTCGGCGGAAGCCGGACCATCAAGGTGAACGTGCGCATCATCGCCACCTCCAACCGGGACCTGATGCACCATGTGGAGCAGGGGAGCTTCAGGCTGGACCTCTTCTATCGCCTGAACGTCTTTCCCGTCCATGTGCCGCCGTTCCGGGAGCGCTCGGACGACGTGCTGCTCCTGGCGGACCACTTCCTCGGAAGGTACGCGCGCAAGCACGGCATCAAGCCGACGGGCTTCTCGGACTCGGCAAAGGCCGCTCTGATGAGCTACAGCTGGCCCGGCAACGTCCGTGAGCTGCAGAACACGGTCGAGCGCGCTGTGATTCTCTCTGAGAGCGGGCGACCGGTCACGGCTGCGGGCCTGGGGCTACCGGGAGACCTGATGGAAGGCAGGCTGCCCCCCGCGGCCGAGGAGGAGCCCGCGTTCGCGGATGCGCCGCCCGACTCCGCGAGCGGCTCGGTCGCGGTGGCCCCGAGCGGCACCGTCATCCGCCTCGACGAGATGGAGAAGCAGGCGATCCAGGCGGCGCTGAAGCAGACCGGCGGCAACCGGACGAAGGCGGCCTCGCTCCTGGGGATCAGCATACGGACGCTTCGGAACAAGCTTCAGGAGTACAAGCAGGCCGGCGGGGACGTTTTCGTTGGCGAGGAGGAGTGAGGCTCCCGGCGGAGTTTCTGCGTTTGTTGGCGAAAAGGGGTAAATCCGGTGCGGTTCGGGCCGATATCCCCGGGGAATGCCAGCTACAGAGGAGATCTCCGAACCCCTCATAAGGGAGAATATCGTCCGAGCAGTCGCCGACGTCTTCGACACGATGCTTCGGAGGCCTGTCTCGTTGAGCCACCACCTGCACTCTTGGCCGGTCGCGCCTGAGAACGAAGTTCCGTCGCCGCAGGTCGTGGGCACCGTGGGTTTCCTGGGCGACATCAACGGGCTGATCTACCTCTACTTTGACTCGGCGTTCGCGGCCCACTGCACGGAGAAGATGCTCGATCTCTCCCTGGACGAGGTTGAGGGCGGCGGCGACGAGACGGTGAATGATGCGATTGGCGAGCTCACGAACATGATCGTGGGCACCTTCAAGAATCGCCTCTGCGACGCGGGCCTTCCGTGCAAGCTCACGCTTCCGTCGATACTGCGCGGCACCAATTTCAAGATCGAGGCAATCGGTTCGGCGCAGCGCTACATTTACGTGTTCGCCAGCGCGGAGCGCAGAGTGGTTGTCGACATCCTCATGACAAACGAAAAGTAACGCTCCCCCCATTTCGCCATGCGCAACAAGATCCTCACTGTAGACGACTCCAAGACCGTACGCATCATCGTGCGCAAGGCCTTCAAGGCATTTGACTGCGAAATTTTCGAGGCCGCGAACGGCGTTGAGGGGCTGGCGGTGGCCACGAAGTCCCTCCCCGACATCATCCTTCTCGACATCACCATGCCGGTCATGGACGGCGTCGAAATGCTGACCAAGCTCAAGGCCGACCCCGTGCTCAAGGGCATCCCGGTGATGATGCTGACAGCGGAGGGCGGCAGGGAGAACGTGCTCAAGATTGCGAAGATCGGCGTGCGCGACTACATCATCAAGCCCTTCAAGGACGAGGTCCTGATCGAGAAGGTCGGCCGCATCATCGACCTGAAGCCGCTGTCGGACGCGCCCACCAAGGTGCGCTCGATCCTCGATCCGGCCGACATCATCGTCGTCGACGACAAGCCCGTGATCATCCAGCAGATCCAGGACGGCTTGAAGCACACCGCGTGGCGCATCCACGGTGTGAGCACCCAGGGGGAGGCGATTGACGCCTGCTCCCGGATCCATCCCGACCTTGTGATCGTCAGCCTCACCCTGCCCGAGGAGGCGGCCTTCACCCTTTACCGTACGCTTCGCGCCGGGGCTAAGACGAAGTACACGCCGGTTTTCGGCATCGTGGTCAAGACCGAGACGGGCATCCAGGAGTCGGCCCAGCAGCTGGGCATGTCGGCGATCGTGACCAAGCCCATCGACATGAGCGAGCTTGAGAGCAAGATCGCCAAGGCGATGAACCTCGACATGTCGAGGCGCTATTTTGACGTCCAGGGCGACATCCTCGTGATGATGATCCCCGAGAACTACTCGCCCTCGGTCCTCGCCGAGGCCGCCAACTACCTGAAGCCGAAGTTCTCCGAGGCCGTCGACAGCGGCATCAACAAGGCCGTCGTCGATCTCCATAGCGTCAAGAGCCTCCAGATGGGCCTCATCAAGCTGCTCATGCAGACGATGCAGACCTGCAGGGACCTTGCCGTGCAGTTCAGCCTGGTGGGCAACCCCAGCGTCACGATGGAGTGCAAGGGTTTCGAGGACACGAGGAACTGGTCCTTCTTCGACACCATTGACGAGGCCAAGGCGAGCCTCACCAAGGCGGCCCCCGCGCAGGACGCGGCGCCGACGCAGCTGGCGAGCACCTGAGCGAAGGGTCTTTGTCGGGACGGGGCAGGGGACGGCGCAAGAGGCGCGCGCAATGGGGTGTCCACGTGCGGTGACCGCGCGCCCGGACGCGTCTTGTCCGGGCGGATGAGCGTGCGGCGAGCCGGCGCCGCGGCTTGGAGCGCGCCACATGCCGCGTGAAACCGCCGAACTGGCATTTATTGCCGCTTTCGAGAGGCGGGGGGACGGGCTCCCGGTTGCCACGGCAGCGGCGTGCCATAAAAAAAATGCAACGCATTACGGCAACGCGGGTTAAAAATGCTCATAACCGGATGGAACGCGCCGTGCTAAAAAAGCGCGAATGGCGATCGAACCCATCTTCCAATCCGACAACACCTACGCCCTGGCGCGTAAGTTGATGGACCTCTCCGCGCTGCGGCAGGAGGCGATAGCGTCCAACATCGCCAACGCCGAGACACCGGGCTACCGCCGCATCGACGTTGCACCCGACTTCGCGAGCCAGCTCAAGTCGCAGCTCAACGCCGGCGAGCCGATAGCGGCGCTCGACACGCTCCAGCCCGCACTGGCCGTAGACGCGCAGGCCCGGACGGTCAGGCCGGACGGCAACTCGGTCGACATCGAGCACGAGCTCCTGGCGATGAACAAGAACTCCGTCGAGTACGGTTTCCTGACCGACGTGGTGTCGTCCAACATTAAGCAGCTGAAGATGGCGATCAGCGGGAACATCTCCTGACAGCCTAACTCCCTCCGCTCATGAACCTCATATCCGGAATCGACGTTACCGCGGATGCCCTCGAGGCGCAGAAGACGCGCCTGGACATCGTCGCGCAGAACATCGCGAACGCGCAGACCACCCGCACGGCCGCAGGCGGCCCGTACCAGAGGCAGGTGGTCTCCTTTGAGACCGAGCTCGTCCGCCAGGCCGGCGGGGCGTCCCTGCAGAGCGTGGGCGTCGCGAACATCACGTCCGACCCGAGCCCGGGCGAGAAGATCTACAATCCCCAGCACCCGGACGCGGGTCCGGACGGCTTCGTCACCATGCCCAATGTGAACCTCGCGTACGAGATGGTCGACATGGTCACCGCATCGCGCGCCTACGAGGCCAACCTGTCATTCGCCAAGAACGCCCGCCAAATGGCCGAGAAAACCCTCGAAATCGGAAAGTAAACTCTCATGACGCCCATCGGTTCCATCGGTTCCACCTACGTCCCACAGCTTCTTCCGCAGATCGGCTCTCCGCAGACCCCGACAACAGAGCTCGGCGGCGCGGCGACGCCCACGCAGGGCTTCGGGAAGATGCTCGACGGCCTCGTCTCGTCGGTCAACGCCAAGCAGGCGCAGGCCGACCAGATCACGCAGAGCGTGCTGCTCGGCGATTCAGGGCAGCTGCACCAGAGCGTCATCGCGATGCAGGAGGCCTCCGTCTCGTTTTCACTCATGGTCCAGGTGCGCAACAAGCTCGTGGAGTCCTACCAGGAGCTGATGCGCATGCAGGCCTGAGTCCACCGCTAGACACACCGCTTTCTGATGAAAAACTTCGCTCAATCGTTGGTCGCACTTTGGGGACAACTCGGCATCAACCAGCGCGTCTCGCTGGTCGTCGCGGCACTGGCCGTGGCGGCCTGCATGACCGCGGTCGGCCTCTGGTCTCGGCGACCTGACTACCAGCTGCTGTACGCCCGCCTGGGCGACAAGGACGCCGCGGCAATCATCGGGTACCTCGAGGGGCAGAACATTCCGCACCAGGTGACCGCGGGCGGCACCGCCGTCCAGGTTCCCGCCGACCAGGTCTACAAGATCCGGATGGAACTCGCCGGCAAGGGCCTGCCCAACGGCGACGGCGTCGGCTTTGAGATCTTCGACAAGGGGCAGTTCGGCCTGAGCGACTTCGTGCAGAGGACGAACTACCTGCGCGCCGTGCAAGGCGAGCTGGCCCGCACGATCTCCCAGCTCCAGGGCGTCAGGGCGTCGCGCGTCATGATCGTCCAGCCGGAGAACCGCCTCCTGCTGACCGACCAGGGCGTCAAGTCGACGGCCTCGGTCTTTGTGGACATGGGCGGGGGCCGCCTTGAGACCGAGCAGGTCAACGCCATCCGCCACCTTGTGGCCAACGCCGTCCAGGGACTACAGCCGGATGAGGTCGCCGTGGTCGACAACCACGGCCGCGTGCTCTCCGAGGAGCTCAAGCAGGACCCGACGCTGGGCACCGCCTCCTCCCAGATGCATTACCGCCAGCAGGTTGAGGACTACCTCTCGAAGAAGGTCGAATCCATGCTCTCGCAGGTGATCGGGCCGGGAAACGCGGTTGTTCGCGTCTCGGCCGACATCGACACCGAGGCGACGACGCTCACCGAGGAGAAATTTGACCCCGAGGGTCAGGTGGTTCGGACCCAGACGAGCACTGACGACACCTCGAGCTCGGTCGACGCCCATTCCGCCGGCGGGGCCGTCGGGGTGAGCGCGAACGTTCCGGACAAGGCTGCCGCAAACGCGGCGGCCGCCATCGCCAAGCCGGCCGCGAAGACGGAGAGCAATCGCAAGAACCGCTCGACGACCTACGAGATCAACCGCACCCTGACCAACATCACCCGCAGCCCCGGCAGCGTGAAGAACGTTACCGCAGCCGTGCTCGTCGCGCTCAGGCCCGCGCCCGCGGGCGGCACCGGCCAGGCCGCCAAGCGGACCCCCGAGGAGATCAATCTCCTCAGGCAGGTGGTGATCAACGCCCTGGGGCTGAAGGCGGCCCCGGGCCAGTCCCTCGACTCGATGGTCACCGTGGAGGAGATCGCCTTCTCCGTGGAGCCCGTGTCGCAGGAGGTGCAGTCCATCGCCAAGGAAAACCGATGGATGGGTTGGGTGGAGGCGGGAAGCCGCTGGGGCGCCGTCGCCGCCGCCGCCGCGGTGTTCCTTCTCTTCATGAGGCTGCTCTCCCGCCAGCGCCCCGAGGCGGTTCCCGTGGAAATCCTCACACTGCCGCCGGACGAGGTTGCCCGCTCGCGGCCGACCTCCGGTGGGGTCACGCCTGATTTCCTCAACGAACTCATCCGCCAGAAGCCTGCCAATGTGGGCATGACGCTTCGCGATTGGATGACACCCACAAGAAACTGAGGAACTCTCCATGGCCG
>CAYNLL010000113.1:0-8917 GCA_964398015.1 uncultured Opitutaceae bacterium
TGAAGTAAAGCATGGAGCCGCTGAACTGGTTCGCCACGACCACCGAATTCCTAGGCAGGTTGGCTACCGCCCATTCCAGGACCCGGCTGTATTTTCGCTCCCCGCGGCCGATGGACCAGGCGTCGAGGGAGAGAATCTGTATGGCTTCGGACGCCAGGGTGGAGAAGACGAGGACCGCGAGCGAGGCAGCGAGCACAGCCCTGGGCACGCTCGCCTTGAGTCCCTCGAAGCACGACTGCATGACAATGAGGCTTCCCACGATGAGCGCGGGGGCGGCCGGGAGGAGAAACCTGAGGAACCACCAATCCTCGTGGGTCCAGCGGTACGCCGAGTAGAAGCCTACATAAAGCCCCACCCAGGCCACCAGGACGGCGGACCAGCGCCGGCGGTAGCGGAACAGCACGACGACGGCGGGGGCGACGATGACCACGGGCCCAAGGAGCAGGGGGAGCCACCGCAGGATGTACCTGAGCGTCCCCAGGACCAGGCTGGCGTGGAATTCGTTGCCGATCGCGCCGTAGCCGCTCTGGAAGTAGCCCCCGTACGCCGCGCGGTTGATCGCCATCCATGCCGCGATCCCGGGAATCGCCCCCACGGCCGCGAGGGCCCAGCGCCTCGGCGACAGCCCGAACGCGAGGACCATCGGGATGCCGATCAGGAAGTTGCTCGGCCGGATCAGAAAGGCCACCGCGAGGGCGACGCCCGAAGCCAGGGCCCAGAGCGGCCGCTCGCGGCTCCTCCACGCCGCAAGGATGGCGGCGGCGGCCCACGCGGCCGCGGGAACGTCGCTGAGCGCCTGCAGGGAGGTGTAGAGGTACAGCGGGCTCACCGCCAGCATCGCGGCGCCGAAGAGCGGCCACGGCGGGGGAAGGCCGCACATGCGCCCGAGCGCGTAGGTGAGCGCGATGCCCGCGAGCGCGTGGAGGATAAGGAGGATGTCGCCCGCGTGGCGCCAGCCCGCGATCTTGCCGACCGGGGCCAGCATGAGCGGCAGCCCCGGGGGATACGTGGGCACCATGCGGGGAGAGCCGTCGACGGCAGGCTTGAAGCCGAGCGGGACGTACAGGTAGGGGGGCGCCTCGCCCGCGGGGAGACCGGGCAGCACACGCGGCTGGGCGTGGACCGTGAACCGCGAGAACACGCGCGCCTCGTTGAAATACCCCGAGTTGTCGGAACCCCCCGCGACGGCGCCGACGTAGAAGGACAGCACCAGCGCGTAGGCGAGGAGCCCGGCGCAGAGACCCAGCGTGGACCTGGAAAGGGCGGACGACGGCATCGCGCGTGTCGTCGCCATCAACGTCTCGGCGAGCCGGAGGTCAGCTCGGAGATGAACTCTTTCTGAAGGGTGAGGAACAGCACGGCGACGGGGACGATGGAGAGCAGGGTCCCCGCCAGGAACATGCCATACTCCTCCTGGAACTGCGACACGTATTGGCTGAGGATGACGGGCACGGTGAGCTTGAAGTCGGACTGGATGTACACCTGGGGCCCGAGGAACGCATTCCACTGCCCCATGAAGACGATCAGGCAGAACGCGGCGGACATCGGCTGCACCAGCGGCATCACGATCCGCGAGTAGATGAGGAACTCGCTCGCGCCGTCGACGCGGGCCGCCTCGATCAGGCTGTTGGGCACGCTCAGCATGGCCTGACGGAAGAGGAAGATGCCGAACGCGTTCGCGGCGCCGGGGACGAGCAGCGCGGCGTAGCTGTCGATCCAGCCGATGTGCACCAGCATGTCGTAGGTGGGCGCGAGGAAGAGCATGCTCGGCAGCATCATCGAGACCGCCATGAACAGCATGAGGTTGCGCCGGCCCGCAAACCTGAACTTTGCCAGCGCGTAGCCGCCCAGCGAGCAGAAGAACAGCTGGATGACGGTCGCAGCGCTGGCGAGGAACAGCGAATTGAGGAGGTACTGCCAGAACACGATCGTCCCCTGCAGGGAGGACCTCGGCTCGAAGAGCTTGCGGAAGCTGCCGAGGCTGAGCGACCCGGCCCACGTCGAGGGCGGCGGCAGGAAGGAATACTCCATGAGCACCTTCCGGTCCTTGAACGCCGCGCACACGATCCACGCGAACGGCGACAGGAAGACCGCGGCGAGAAGGACGAGGCCCGCAAACCGGACGAAGCGCCAGGCGAGCTGCGGCCTGCGCGGGTCCGCGGCGTAGAAGAACACCGCGATGGCGAGGGACCCCAGGAGCGTCAGGTGGATCGCGTTCATGGGCGTTCGTCAGTCCCTCGAGGCCCCCGTGAGCTTGAGCTGGATCAGGGACACGGTGAGGATGATCAGCGCGAGCACCCAGCCCACGGCGGACGCAAGGCCGAGGTCGCCGATGTTGTAGGCCGCGTCGTAGAGGTAGCCGACGATGAAGAGCGCCGAGTTGCTGGGCCCGTAGGGCGATGTCGTGCCGCGCATGAGCGCGTAGGGGAGCTCGAAGAGCTGGAACGAGCCGATGGTGCTGATGAGGAGCACAAAGATGGCCACCGGCTTGATCGCGGGAAGCGTGACGTGGCGGAACACGACCCAGGGGCCCGCGCCGTCGATGCGCGCGGCCTCCACCAGGTTCTGGTCGATGTTCTGGAGCGCCGCCAGGAAGTAGACCATGTTGAAGCCCGCGTAGAGCCACAGGTTGGTGATTACGATCGCGGGCATGACCATCGCGGGATTCTCGAGCCAGCGGGCCTCGAGCCCCCAACCGAGGACCGACTGCAGGAGGCGGTTGAGCAGCCCGTAGTCCGGGGCGAGAAGGACGGCGAAGATGATGCCGACGAAGATCTGGCCCACCACGCTCGGGGAGAAGAAGACGAGCCTGAACCAGGCCCTCAGGCGGCCGCGCCCCGAATTGAGCATGAGCGCGAGCCCGAGGGACGACGGGATCATGACGGCGCTCCAGACCACGGCGAACACGACCGTGTTGGCGGCCGCCGTCCTAAAGTCGGGATCGCTCAGGATGTACTTGAAGTTGCCGAACCCCACCCAGACCCGCGCATGGGGGCCGGCGGTCTGGTAGAAGGCGAGCTCGACCGCATGGGCGAAGGGGTACGCGAAGAATGCGAGGGTGACGGCGACGTACGGCGCCAGGAAGAGGTACGGGGCCCAGCGCGGGGTGGGGGACCGCCTTGCCCTCTGTGCCGGAACTCTTGGGCTCGGTGTCACTGGTCGACGATCCTGTTCCTCGCGATCACGGCGCGCACGGCATCCGCGCGCCGCTTGAGTTCCGCCCGCACGAAGTCGACAAAGCCGTCCTCGCCGTGCCGGGCGTAGTAGGCGCACGCGGCCGTGAACGCGCCGTCCCTCTTGTTCTCAGCCTCGTTGATGAACGGACTCGCGTAGTTGGGGGGGACATCGTCGGCAAGCTGCGAATAGAGGCGCAGGATGGGCTGGCCGCGGAAATATGGGTCGGGAGTGTCGAAGATCGGCAGGCTCCACGCCGAGCGGACGGGCGGCAGGATGTGCAGGTCGGCCGCCGAGCGGCCCCCGTCGGTCTGGTCCACGTACAGGAACTGCATCAGCTTCTTCGCGAGCTCCGGGTTGCGCCCGCCCCGTGTCGCGGCGATGCCCGTGGCGCCCCACGTGCTCGTCCTGCGCGCTCCCCTGGCCCACGCGGGAAGCGGCATGAGCTTCATCTTCCCCGAGAGCGCCGGGGCGAACTCCTCGAACGTGCGCGTCCTCCAGTCGGGCGTGATGTAAAAGAGCACGAGCCCGTCCCTCATCCCCTCCCAGAGGCTGGGGCCGAAGCCGAGGCTGTACGCGATCCGGTGCGGTCCCCGGAGCTGGCGCACCGCCCAGGCGAACGTGTCGACGGCGACCTCGTTGTCGAAGATCACCCCCCCCTCGGAGTCGAAGAGGCTGACGCCGCGCTGCAGCATGAGGGCCTGGAGCATGTAGCCCCCGTCGTTCTGGAACTCCAGGGCGTAGCGCGCGGGCGAGCCGTCGTCCCCGTAACGGACTATCCGGTGCGCCATCGCGACAAAATCGTCCCACGTCTGGATCTTCGAGACGTCGATGCCGAGCTGGTCCTCCACGATGTCCGCACGATAGGCGAGCATCACCGGGTGCACATCGTGCGGCAGGGCGAAGATGACGCCCTTGCGCTCCCACATGCTGAAGCGGCTCGCCACCATCTTGTCCTCGAGGCCCTCGGCCCGCACCCACCGCGTGATGTCGAGGAACCCGATGTCGCGGACGGGCCCGCGAAGGAAGAGGGCGGCGTCCTGGGGAATCTCCACCAGGTCGGGCACCGGCGTCCCCGCGGCGAACGCCGCCAGCAAGCGCGTGCGCAGCGCCTGCTGCTCCATCACCTGCACGTCCACCTTGACCCCGTATTTCTTCTCGAACTCCGGAAGCTTCGCCAGGTAGACGTCGGCGTGCAGCTTCGCGTGCGTCATCAGGACCAGGTCAGCCCGCGGGGACGCGTAGCGCCGGTGGGTGATCAGCACGCCGATGCCCGTCGCGACGGCGACGAGGAGGATGAACGTGGGCGCCTTGCCGTAGTTGATCAGCATCTGGCGGGAGTGCGGATCGTCAGTAGGTGTCGGCGAGCGAGCGGTGGGAGATCAGGCGCTTGAGCCGGGCCGCGGTGAGCGGGCGCGCCAGGCGGATTTCGACCGACCTCCTCTCGCCGGGATAGAGCTCGAAATGGTTGTCGCTGCAGGTGAACGCCCTCCCGGGGACGTCGAACGCGAACCTGTGCTGGAACACCGGCGAGGTGAACGCGACCCGGGCGCGCGTGGGCGAGGACATCCTGACCGAGATCCGGGTCCGCGGCCTGGGAAGGTCCACGAAGCGCGGGGTGGTGAGGAACACCGTGTCCTCGCTCACCGTCTTCCCGCCGAGGTCGAGAGCGATGCGGAGGTAGACGCGGTCGCGCCCGTACGTCGCGAGGGGGCCGGCGAGGTCGAGGGTCCGCTGGCGCGCGCTGCGCATCGGCCGCAGGGAGACGCTGCGGCGCCCGCCGAGGATCCTGCGGCCGTCGACGTGGAACAGGTCCCAGCGGACGACGCCCTTGGAGGCCTCCGGCCCGTCGTAGCTTGTGTGGATGTCGACCCTGCGCACCGTGGAGACCCTGTAGTTGCCGATCCCGTGGATCTCGTCGCCGTGCACGTGCGCGCTGACGACTGCGGGGGCGAAGAAGCGGCGCGCGACGTGGTGCAGCGCCTTCCACCGGCCCGTGAACTCGATCGAGCTCCATGACGCCACCGGCCAGCAGTCGTTGAGCTGCCAGTACAGCGCCCCCATGCACCGCGGCATGAGGCGCCGGTAGTGCCCGACGCCCGTCTGCATGCAATGGGCCTGATTGAGCTGCGAGAGGTAGACCAGCGCCTCCTGGTCCCTGGGGAAGCGGTACCGGCGCGAGACGTAGTCGAGGATGATCTGGTTGCCCAGCTTGTTCTTCTGGTGGTTTTCCATCGTCCTGCCGAACACGTTCCCGTCCTGTGCCGGGCAGAAGGTCGCCTGGGTGGCCGCGGAGGAGTAGCTCTGCATCCCGAACTCGGACACGAAGCGGAAGCACCACTTCTCATAGTCCTTCACGGGATTACGGGCGTGCCACACGTCCCAGTAGTGCGTGTCGCCGCGGGCCTCGCCGGCCGCGTGGTCGGCCGCGACGTCGCCCCTCCAGGGCGACGAGGGCCAGTACGGGGTTGCGCCCCCGTGGGCCGCGACGACGGGCGGCAGGGCGCGGTGGAAGAGCCTCTCGTAGTCGGCCCGCAGCTCCGTCTTCTCCGGGTCCATGAGCTCGTGGACGTTGTTGCCCCACACCTCGTTGTTCCCGCACCACAGCGCCAGGCAGGCGCGGTGCCTGAGGCGCCTGATCTGCTGCTCCGCCTCGATCCGGGAGCTCGCCACGAACGCCGGGTCGGCGGGGTAGAGCGTGCAGGCGAACATGAAGTCCTGCCAGACCATCAGGCCCAGCTCGTCGCACAGGTCGTAGAACGCCTCGTCCTCGTAGATCCCGCCGCCCCAGACGCGGATCATGTTCATGTGGGCGGCTGCCGCCGCCTCCAGGTCTCGCGCGTAGTCGGCGCGGCCCAGCCGCGCCACGAAGCAGTTGGCGGGGATCCAGTTGGCCCCCTTGGCGAACACCGGCCTCCCGTTCACCTCGAACTGGAATGACTCGCCCCAGCGGTCCCTGCGCTTCGCCAGCGCGATCGTCCGCAGGCCGATCCTGCGGCTCCACCGCCCGATCGTCGCGCCGCCGGACCCGACGACCTCGACGTCGAGCGTATAGAGGGGCTGGGCCCCCTGGCCCCTCGGCCACCACAGCCTTGGGTTGGGTACCGCGATCTTCGGCCCGGAGCCCGACGCCACGACGGATGCTCCCAGCGACAGGCGCCAGAGGCAGGAGGAGCCGGGGTCGGGCCTCTCCAGCTCGTGCGCGAGCGCGAGCGTCACCCGGCCTGCGCGCGCGTGGGTCTGGGTCACGGCGACTCCGGCGAGGCGGTTGGCGCTCCAGCCCTCCAGGCGAATGTCGCGCCAGATGCCCGCCGTCACGAAGCGCGGGCCCCAGTCCCAGCCGAATTGGCACTGCTGCTTGCGCAGCACCGAGCAGCGGCCGATCGGGTCGCTGAACTCGCGCGGGTGGTGCCAGGTGCGGTGCGTCCTGATGTAGCGGGTGGCGCTTCCGAAGCGGATGCTGAGGGTGTTGCGGCCTCGCCGCAGGAGGCCCCGGACGTTCCACCGGTGCCCGATGAACATGTTCTCCGTGCGCGCCACCACGCGCCCGTTCAGGCGCACCGTGGCCACGGTGTCGAGGCCGTCGGCCACGAGGTCGACCACCTCCTCGCGCAGCAGCGAGGCGTCTGCGTTGAAGCTCGCCGCGTATTCCCAGTCGCGCTCCTCGATCCACTGGACGTCGGCCTCGTTCGTGCCCCAGAACGGGTCTGGGATCCTCTTGGCCCGCCGCAGGTCGTCATGGACGCAACCGGGCACGACCGCGGGAAGCCACGCCGAGCCGGAGCAGTCCCTGACCCTCCACCGTGACGCGGCGAGCGGGAGGACTCTCATGGCTGGGCCTCGCTCAGCCCGAGGAGGCGGGCGACCTGAGCCGAGATGGCCTCTCCCTGCTCGACCGTGTAGGTGTGGCCGAGCTCCAGGGTGACCCCGAGCGTCTTGGGCGCGGTCACCAAGTTGTAGGCCGCGTAGGCGGCCGTCGGCGGGCAGACCTCGTCGTTGTACCCCCAGTTGTAGTAGCCCGGCACGCGGATCCTGCGCGCGAAGTTCACGGTGTCGTAGTAGGAGGATGTCGCGATCTTGGCCGGCGTGGCCTGGGGCGACGGGGCGCCGCCCGGCAGGGGCATGAACGGATGGGGCCAGCCTCCCGCCCGCCCGTGGAGCTCGGCGGTCACGTCGCAGAACGCGGGATGGGTGGCGCAGAGGCCCGTCACCCTAGGGTCGAGCGCGGCCGTCACGATCGTCAGCTGGCCGCCCTGGCTTGCGCCCATCACGAGCAGCCGCTTGCCGTCCCAGCCGGGGCGGGAGGTCAGGAAGTCGTTCGCCCGGATGCAGCCCAGGTAGACCCGACGGTAGTAGTAGCGGTCGCGATCGTCGAAATTGAAGTACTGGTAGCCGTAGAGCGCGCCCGCCCCGAGCTCGTCGTAGACCTCTTTTGCGAGGTTTACGGGGATCCCGTGGATGCCGATCTCGAGCACGATCACACCCTTTGCCGCCAGGTCCGGGTCGCCGAAGTAGGGCCGGACGCCCGCGCCCGGGACCTTGAGGACCGCGGGGTAATGCCCCGGGGCCCTGGGCTCGCAGAGGATCCCGTAGATCCTGGCCGAGACCGGGCCCTTCGGCCCCGCCGTGCGGAAACTCACATGATAGACGTCCACGGAGGAGGTGCAGGCGTCGGGCATGAGCGTCATGCGGGCGTCGACGGGGACCTTCGCGAGCTCGGCCTTCCCGGCGGACCAGAACGCGTCGAAGTCCGCCGGCTCCTCCTGGGTCGAGGTGATCCTCTCCGGGGCGTACGCGGCCGTCGCGAGTCCGCGGTAGCTGCGGCCCGCCACCTCGGTGGTCACGATGCAGCGAAGGAACCCGGGCTGCGCAAGCGTCCCGCCGTCGATCGTCATCCCGGCGAGGGGGAGGGGGACGGTCTTCTTCTCCCCTGGAAACATGTCGGGGCCCACGGTGTAGCTCACGGTGACGTTGTCGACGGGTTCGCTGTCCGCGGTCACCGTCACGTTGAACCGCGCCGGCTCACCCGGGGCGTAGGTCCAGTCGCGATGGTCGGGGGCGACGACGACCTTGACGGTCGCCGCCCTGAGCGCGACGCCGGGGGGGACCGGAGCAATGGGCGTGCCCGCGGCTCCGGGCTGCGCGTCCGCGAGGGCGAGGGCCCCCGCTCCAAGGAGAAAGGCGGCCGTTGAGGCCATCGTTCGGGTGCAATTCATCGTGTTTTGGGTTAGGGTCCGAAAACATGCGTGCTCGCGGCCGGGTTCGCGACCCGATTCGAACAGGCGATTGGGGGCTGCAAGGGTTTCCTTGCGCCGAATCTTTGGCAAGAATTACCGGCCCAGTGGGATACGCCCGCGTCAGTCCGCGGACTCGCCCGTCACCGCGGTCCCGCCCGTCACGCTGACCTTCTCGACGATGGCCTTGGTGATCTTCTCGGCGAGGTCGGGTTTCTCCCGGATCGTCTGCTTGGCGGCGTCGCGGCCCTGGCCGACCAACTCGCCCATGTAGGTGATCCAAGCGCCCTTCTTTTCCAGGATCTTGTGCTCCAGGCCGAGGTCGAGGAGCGAGCCGGAGGCCGAGATGCCCTCATTGTACATGATGTCGAACTCGACCTCCGTGAACGGTGGGGCGACCTTGTTCTTCACCACCTTGATCTTGGTGCGGTTGCCGATGACCTTGCCCTCGGGCGTCTTGATCTGGTCCTTGCGGCGGATGTCGATGCGGATCGAGGAGAAGAACTTGA